>QCLW01000004.1 GCA_003214235.1 Prochlorococcus sp. AG-418-F16 | reverse complement strand
AAATGAGATAGCAGGAGATTCGAATGCTGCTGCGCATTTACTCGAATTCGATTCGGTCCATGGTAGATGGAGGAAAGATATAGAGGTCAAAGAAGAAAAAATAATAATTGGGGGAAGAGAAATTAACTCTTTTCAAGAATCGTAAAAGATTCGGTATCGAAAAAAATATAGATATTATCTTCAAGAATACTGCCCTAGTCTTGTCTAGTTTCGTAGCAATAATACTTTTAGGAATTATTTTAGTAGTCTTTTTTCAGTCATTTGAATCCTTTTCAAGATATGGATTGAAGTTTCTTGTAACATCTGAATGGAATCCAGTAAAAGATGAATATGGAGCTTTTACCGCAATATATGGGACATTGGTAACCTCATTTCTTTCGTTATTAATAACTATTCCTCTTGGAGTTGGAACTGCAATATTTATTACTGAGGACTTTGTCCCAAAAGTTTTTAGAGAAATAATAGGTTCTTTTGTTGAATTATTAGCAGCTATTCCATCAGTTGTATTAGGACTCTGGGCAATATTTGTAATGGAACCCTTTTTCAGAGCATTTTTTGTCTTTTTACATAATTTCTTTGGTTGGATACCTTTATTTAGTACAGAACCTACAGGTAGGAATTCCTTTTTAGCAATATTGATTTTAGTAGTAATGCTTTTGCCAATAGTGACCTCCATTGCAAGGGATTCACTTAATCAAGTTCCTAAAAAGTTAAGAAATGCAGCCTATGGAATTGGAGCAAGCAGGTGGAAAACAATATTTTCAGTAATCTTGCCAGCAGCGTTATCAGGAATTATGGCAGGTGTTCTATTGGCTTTAGGTAGGGCAATGGGAGAAACAATGGCTGTGACAATGATTATTGGTAATTCCAATGCATTTAGTTGGTCTCTATTATCTCCTGGATATACCATTTCCTCCATGCTTGCAAACCAGTTTGGTGAAGCTGATGGGAGTCAGGTTTCATCACTTTTTTATGCGGCTTTTGTATTGATGATCCTATCTTTAGTAGTCAATATCTTTGCTCAATGGCTAGTTAAGAAATTTAGTCTCAAATATTAGATAATTATGAATTCACTCTATTACCAGAAAAGATTATCAAGGAATATAGGAGATAAATTCTTTACTTCTTTATCCGTAATTTGTGCAATGGTAGCAATACTTCCTTTGATTTTTCTAGTGACTTATATCCTTTACAAAGGTGGATCTCAAATCACACCAGAATTATTTACTTTAGAACCAAATCCTCCTGGAGATGATCTAGATGCAGGAGGTATTAATCCTGCATTAATAGGGACATTAATAATCACTACCATTGCTTCAATTATTGCAATTCCAGTAGGTGTTGGCGGCGGAATATATCTTGCGGAATATTCTAAAGGCGGTGCTTTTTCAAGGTTTATTAGATTCGGAGTTAATGTTCTAGCGGGAGTCCCATCAATTATTGCGGGTGTATTTATTTATGCATTAATTGTTTCGACAAAGATCTTATTTGGAAGTATGTACAGTGGCCTGGCCGGAGGAATGGCGCTTTCAATATTAATGTTGCCTACTGTGATTAAGACGACTGACGAAGGTTTAAAGCTGGTTCCTAATGAGTTGAGATATGCTTCTCTTGGTGTTGGAGCAAGTATGTATACAACCATATTGAAAGTTACTTTGCCCTCTGCCTTTAGGTCTATTGCTACTGGCGTTGTACTTGGAATCGCAAGAGCTGCAGGTGAAACAGCACCTTTGATATTTACGGCTTTATTCTCTTACTACTACATAACAGGCTTTGGAGACTTATTTTATGAGATGGGTTCTTTGGCTGTATTGATATACAATTTTGCACTTGAACCTTATGATGCACAGAATAAATTAGCCTGGGCAGCTTCCTTTATTCTTGTTTTGTCGATACTATCAGTAAATATATTTTCAAGGATATTAGCCGCTTTTACTGAGAAAACTAAGAGAGTATAAATGATTAAAACTAATAAAAAAATACCAAAGAATATCATTTTATCTCTTGAGAATGTATCTATTAGTTATGGAACATTTGAAGCTGTAAGAAATGTTTTTTGTAACTTTAAAAAAGGAAATATAACCTCCCTTATTGGCCCTTCAGGTTGTGGTAAATCAACTGTTCTTAGATCATTAAATAGGATGAACGATTTGATTCATAATTGTTCGTTAAAAGGGACCGTCCTCTTTGATGGAACTAATATTTACGATAAAAGAGTAGATCCAGTTGAAGTAAGAAGAAGAATTGGGATGGTTTTTCAACAACCTAATCCTTTTCCTAAATCTATTTACGAAAATATTGCATTTGGTGCAAGAATTAATGGCTTTACGGGAGATATGGATGAATTAGTTGAAAGTTCTCTTAGAAAAGCTGCTTTATGGGACGAATGTAAGGATAAATTAAACGATAGTGGTTACTCTTTATCAGGTGGACAGCAACAAAGATTATGTATTGCTCGAACCATCGCAATTGAACCTGAAATAATTCTCATGGATGAGCCATGTTCAGCTTTAGATCCAATCTCTACTTTAAAAATTGAGGAGACGATGCATGAACTTAAGAAGAATTACACAATAATAATCGTTACCCATAATATGCAGCAGGCTTTAAGAGTTAGTGATATGACCGCATTTTTTAATGCTATTGAATATGAAGGTGGAGATGGAGGAAAAGTCGGTTATCTTGCAGAATTTGATACCACTAAGAAAATTTTCAATTCTCCAAAAGAAAAAACTACTCAGGAATACATATCAGGTAAATTTGGTTGATGTTCAATTTGTACTTTTAAAAGAAAAATTTTTACCTCTAAAACAGCCAACGGGTAGACAAACGGTATAAATACCTATATAGTTATCTCGAACTAATATTCAAACGTTGAAAAACTTTCCCTTTCTACCTTTCTTGATTTTTGCAGGAGCTATAATTACAACTGCTACTATAGGTTTACCTGTATTTACTTCATAATTTTAAAAGTAATTAAGTTTAAGCTTATTTTATGGTTTTAATTGGAAGTCCTCATAAAACATTATTAAGAGGAAATTTATTTGACTTTATGAAAAAAAGAGAGAATATGAATCTGTGTGGGAGTGAAAAATCTTTATTAAGTCTCTTTTTAAAGGTAGTTTATTTCTAATTTATTTATCATGGATAAAACTAAAGAACAGTTAGAAAAATTAAGAGAAGTAGCTGAAGCATCTCTAACAAAGACAGATGAACTTCAGAAAGTACTTGCTCAAATAGAAGCTTTAATGTCTAGAGAAGAATCACAAACATTATCAAAGAAGAAATAAATAATTAAAAAATATCTTTATTTTTGTACTTTTAATTACATCTCTACAATTTAATTGTAGTTATTAATTAAATATACAGAACCCGTTCCAAAGTTTTCTGTTAGGTCTCGAGGTCTTACCTTCTTTAAGTAAAAGACCTCTTTAATTTGATTGCGTTTGTTATATTTTTATATACTTAGTATTTAGTTGATTATTTTATATATTTCTTTTTTACAGACATTTACATCGAAAGATTCAGTATTTACAACCTCTAATCCTGTTTTTTCTGTAACTTTAACGGTTGCATTACATTCGTCTTGTTTAAGAGCCATATAACTTGGCTTCTTATCGTTTACATCTAATTCAATTTTAGATTCACTAACTTCTTTATATTGTTCCATTACAAGTGTAAGAGCCTCTATCTCAACTGAAAAATTCTCATTTGCTTTTGTCCCAAATGACGCAATAAGAAATGGAAATAAAATCAAGGCTATAATTTTTTTCATTTCTATAAAATGTGTTTATTTTTTTTATAACGTGGATTGTATGCTAAAGGAAGGGGCATTAGCTGTATATATTTTTTAATTTCCTATTCTGACTTATTAAAAACAGATTAGCTTTTGTAAATTAATTGATTAAAATGTTATTTGAGACTTTTATGTATCATTTAGCATATTTTAATGAAAGATTTAATTCATTCTAATAATATATTTACTTGTGATAAATTATTATCTTATTCTTTTAAGAAATTAGAAAGAATTAGTTTTATTTAAGATTTGCGAATAAGTCTGTTTGCAAAATAGTTTATCTTTATTTTTTCTTCAATTCTTGAACTGGGTTTTGATTTTACTTTATTCTTATTTAGATTAATTATTTCATCTGAAACATTTTTACCAGTTTCAAAATAACTTTTAATTTTTTCTAATTCTTCTTTATTTAATCTTTTTGTTGAACCTTTTGCATTGATTCCAAGTTTCTTGCAGGCTAATAGAATTCTATTACTCTCGACATTTAGCTCTTTAGCAATAGTGAAAATTGGAGTGGTGATAGACATTATTTTCTTTAACTATGGAATTTATTATTAATAATATATTTATAAATTAGTAAATAACTTTATCTTTAACTATTATTAATTTCAAATATTTTTTGCTGGATTAAGCAACTTCGTCTTCAGAATTGTTTAATTCATTAAACTTTTTTTTCATAGTGGGGTTATTTCTAGTTAATTTCTTTACCGTTAAATCTTGAGATTTGCTGTCAGCGGATAAAAGGTGTTTCTTTGAGAGAATTAAAGCCTCCTTAGTTTTTTGTAAATGTGATATTGATTTATCTATTTCTGAAATTGCGTCATTAAATCTATCTTGGGCTAGAGAAACATTTTTACCAACTGCATTTTTAAATTGTTCAAGAGTACTTTCAAAATTTGTTATGTCGTAGTTCTCGCGTTTCATTAAATCAATTTGTGATTTGTATTTTAAAGTTTCCATAGAGGAATTTCTTAGTAAAGAAATTATTGGCAAAAAGAATTGTGGTCTTATGACATACATCTTTGGAAATCTATGTGAAACGTCTACGATTCCAGCATTGTATAATTCGCTATCTGGTTCTAGAAGCGAAACGAGTATTGCATATTCACAAGATTTTTGTCTTCTATCTTTATCTAATTCTTTTAAAAAATCTTCGTTCTTTCTTTTATTAGTTCCATTTAAACTTTCGTTCTTCATCTCAAACATTATAGATACGATTTCAATCTTATTATTATCAAATTCTCTAAATATATAATCACCTTTACTACCTGAGGAGGCATCATTATCTTTTTCAAAATATGAGTTTTTAAATGCGGTAGCCCGATTAAGATTGAATTGAGTTTCGCAATGAATTTCTAAGGTTTCGCCTACCATCTTTGTAGACAATTTAGACTTCATTTCTCTTAGCTCCTGAATAGCGAGGTCTCTTTCACTAATTTTGCTTTTAAACTTTTCTTCAATTAATTTTTCATTAATTGATTGTTCAAGCCTCATCTTTTCAATAGAATTTGTTAAAGATGAGTTTTCTTTTTCTAGATTAGTAACAGCTTCATTGACTTTATTTTTTAAAGATAATTCTGAAATTAAAGATTGGTTTTTAATTTCATCCTTTAATTTGTTTAATTCATTATTCAGTGAATTAATTTTATTAGTTGCTTGATTTCTTAAATCATTTAGGGAATTTGTTTTCTTTTCTTCAGCGATATTTAATTTAGATTTAAGAGCTTGTATCTCAGTTTCCTTAATTTGGTTTTGCTCTATTAACTTTATTTTCAATTCTCTCTTTAGAATTTCCAAAGCTTTTTTATTATCTTCTTCAGCTAATACAAGTCTTTCTTTTATTTGTTTATTAAATTCTTCGTCTTTTATTTGAAGAAGTATTTCTTCAAAGCTGCTTGGATCAATTCGGAAAGTTTTGCCGCATGAGGGACATTTAATATCTTTCATTTTTTAATTACAAAATTAGAAAGAATTTAATATTCAAATTATGTAAAAGAATATTATTCTTGACTAAGAATAAACAATGATTCAATGTTATGCATTAAAAAAAAAATAAATTTTCAATCAAAGTTATATTAATCCAGATTCTTTAAGAATATTAATTTTATTTGCTAATTCGATATCGGCAGAAGATATTGAGCGATCTAAAGTTTTGTGAGAAGAAACTGTGTAACCACTATCATCAACAAATTCATCTTCTGCATCTTTTAAATGGATATTCTCATTTTGAGCATCCTTGTAATTATTAGATTTATATGAAGTTGATTTACTAATATTGCTATATCCAAAATTTGCAATTCCTCTGGCATCTAATGCTTCTTCAACTAATATTCCAACTGCCTTAGATCTGCTTATAGATTCGCTTTTGGAGATTTCATCAATAATTTCCAGTACCCTTTTTCTTGGAAGATACCCTATTCTTTTAACTTTATTTTCCATAAAAATTTACATATGTCGTTATTGTAACACTTCTGTCAAATAAGGTCAGATTATGAATGATAGTGAAATGTGTAAAGTTAAGTAATTAAAGAAAGTATAATTTTAAAGAACTTTCAAAGAAAATTATTTCTTAATTAGTGATTAGAATTGTTTTACATACTTCCTCTAATTATTATTTTGGAGTTGCATGAAAATTTAAAATCTTTTTAATTTAAATTAAAAATCCTATGAAAGATAGACTTTATGATAATGCTGATAGCTTTGCAATGTCATTTGACGAGGAATGGAAAAATATTGATTGCGAGGATTCAAGCTTAAAGATAGATAAAGTATTTGAAATTTTATCTGACCATCCTTTTTTGGTTTCTAATCCAGAAAATGCAAGGAAAATGGCTGAATTTAGGATATATTCATTAAAGAAATTTCAATAATTATTTTAATATTTATATTGAAATAAATTTTTAAGTTTAATATTCAAAACTCAGGATTTACAAATTTGGTAAATTAAAAAATCCCTTAGCATATAAAAATATTGTTATACCTATTATTGGACCTATTCCAAATATAAAAAGAACTAACTTTGCCGAATTTTTTGTTTGACCTAATTCTTGATTGTTTTTATTTGACTTGGTTTTGATTTTTTTAGAATATTTTTTTTTCATGATTGATATATTACTACATCGCTACTTTAAAAAAGATTTTATTTGCGTTTGAATCTTTAATATTTTTCTAATTTAGCCAAATTTATTCAAGCATCATAAAAACACAATAATGTATAATGTAATTATTAAAAAGCAAATATGAGTGCAACTAAGAGAGAGGAAGTAAGTTCTCACCTTAGATATATAAGGTTAGAGCTTAGAGAGATGCATCAAATGCTAATTAAAGATGATTTGTTACCTGATCTAAATGAAGCTAAGGAAGTCCAAGCGCAACTAGACGCCTTAATGAATTTATTATCAGATAAGAAAGTAAAAAAGATAAAAAGTGAGTTTGAAAGATTCTAAACTTTTTGAATAAATTATAAATATTTAGTAGCTGATTCTATCTCTTTGCGATTATCATGCATCTGCTCTAATTTATTATAAATTTCTTTAATTTGGATTTGTAATAGATCAGTAGACTTAATATTGCTTAAAGCCTCCATTGCTGATAGAAGACTTTCCTTTGCTTCAATTAAATGTCTACATTCTTTGCTGCCTGCTTCGTATGACATAGTATTTAAAAAACTAATTATCACAAATATATAAAAAATTGTTCCGTATTGCTTGATACTCTTATCAAATCAAAGCTTATTATTGTTATTTATAATACAGAATAAGTAATTATTTTTATTAAAGTTATAAATAAAACTAATGCAAGAAAATTCAAAAGATTATGAGTTCTGTATTAAGGTAGCTTTAGATAATGCAAAAAAAAGAATTAGAATATTAGATAATTTAGATAAAAAGTGTGTCTTAGATGAATATAATGAATGGATTAAAGATGGTTTAAGTAAACATACAGTTTTACTACTTAGAGATGACCCAATTATCTAAGAATAATTAAAGAACTGTTTTTTAATTTTTACCTTTCGAAGTAACCTTAAATAAAAAATAAAGGCTCATAATAAAAGTAAAAATTAGAATAATAGTTAAAGATGAAAAATTATACATAATCATACTTAAAGATGTTTTTTTAATATAGCATTTTCAATATATTTTTTATTTAGTTCTTTTTACTTAAGAAGTGAAACAATAAATTTTCTCAAATCTTCTTTCTCTAAAAATATTTCTTTAGCTTTATAGCTTTTTAATTTCTGGAAAATTAAATCCACTAATTTTTCTGATTGCGAATTCATAATTTAATGTTATTTTTCTAATAAATAAATTTTCTCTTCTCCAATTTTATCTGGTTTAGTTATCTTACATCCTTTATCTTTTTCTATATCACAATCTTTAGAAGCAGGAACAGATTTCCAAGTACAAATTTTTTCTTGAGAATCTTCTTTCAAGATAATCCATCCATTATCTAAGTATTTTGAAATTCCATCGTCTCCACAAGAAAACTTTAATTCCATTCTTTTCTTTTCTTGATTATTTTTCTCAATAATATCTCCTTCAGTTTTAATTACAGGAAAATCTTTATTGATTGATGATCTGCAGGAAGTCAAGATAAGTAAAACTATAAATATTTGTGAAAATTCTTTTATTTTTTTCATTTTTTAATCTTTTAATTATTCCAAATTATTTAAATTATAGTTTATTTTGATTCTATTAATCTTAATAGTTTATCCATTTTATTCATTAATGTTTTTACTTCATCAGGCTGCGGTAAAATTAATTCTTTCGTAACGGCTAAATGCATTTCTTTTAATTTTTGCCTTAAATCTTTTAAATGCATATTTACGTTTTCTTTCTTTTGACTAATTTCATTCATAGGATTAGATTTTAAAATTAATTAAACTTAAAGTTAATATCATAATATTTTGAGGGTTATCACATATAGAAAAATTAAAAATTTAATTTTTAAAATTCTCAAATTCATAAATTTCTTCACCACCATAACAAAAATTTGTAGATAACATTTTTAATTCCCTCTTATTAATTCCGAATGTATTTTTATTTTTAATAATATAATTTTTGGCAATCGTTTCACAATCTAATTTATTTTTTGCATGTTTAATAACTGGATAAAAATATACCAATGTAAGAATTACAAATAAAAATTTAATTAATGAATTTCGATCATATTTAATTAATTCTCTAGCTTTTTTTTGGGTTTTTAATATTTTTATTAGTAATTTATCTGGCAATCCTATTTGGACAAATAATAACTCTACCCACCAGGGTAGATCTTTATCTTTTTTTTTCTTTAAGTTCTCGGAGTTATTCATTTTCTTAGATTCATAATTTTGGGTTCTAACCTCTTTGGGATTAATTATTCCTTTTTTATTCATATCATCAAATAATTTATTTTGAATATAGAGGTTTTATTTTGGTTTGGAAACTATATTTTTATTTTATAAGTTTTAATTTAAATTATCTATGAATTTTAGTATTGTAAATTTGTATTTAAAATAATTTTATAGATGGCAAAAAAAAGAAGGAAGTTAAATAAAGATTTCGAGAAGAAAATATATTCATCAAAAAAAAATGTAGAATTAGTTTTGGCCAAAATATATGATATCGATGATGAAGATATACAAAAAGAATATATGAGCGCATTCAATGGAGTTGTGTATTTATATGATGAATTAAAAAAAGATTATGACCAGCAAGGATTTCATGATAATTCAGAGGAGCTTCTAATAGGTTATCAAAATGCTTTTGAGCATTTTCAATCAGAATTTGAAATTTAAATTGTAATTACCTTCTATAAGGTATTACTGGAATTTCAATTAGATCCCCCTTTTTTAACTTGGATTTCTTCTCTTGTATGGTATTTATACAATTTGATACCTTTTTCTCATTTTTACAAATTTTTTTTATTTGGTAATCAGTAAGTGAGAATGATTGTTTGCCTGAGATTAAAAAAGCAACTAAAAATAGACATAAATTTAAAGCTAATTTCATTGTTTTTTGCAAAGTAAATTCTAAATTTCTTTTTAATTTATTTAATTATAAATATCTATGATCCTTTTTAATTCATCTTTACTTAAGTCTGTTGAAATAAAAACTTCTTGGGCTATCTTACCTTTTCTTGCTATGGCTTTGTAACCGTTTATAGTTTTCACTGATAATCTTATTATCAATTTAGAAGATTTTCCTCTTACTCTTGATATGACAGCAGGAGTTATTGTCTTAATATTTATGTTATGGGCTAACTTTTGCAGTATTGGAATTAGACCTTCGATATTTGTACTATGGTTTAATACTAATCTACCCAATTTTTTTATATTTATTATATTTGAAAAATTCTGTTTCCGAGAATTTAACTTTAGCTTAGGAATTATTAAAAAATTTTGAAGTTCTGTTATATTAAGATAAGTGATTTAAATCTAAATGATTTTCCAGATAGGATGGGCTGCATTAGCTGCAATTTTTACTTTTTCAATTGCAATGGTTGTTTGGGGTAGAAATGGCGACGGCTCTATTGACATATGAATTTATTTTTAACTTATGAAGTATATTTAAGTAAATTTCTTATCTTGACATCATTCGTTTTACTAATATTCATAACATTAGCTGTGATTTACATTTCTTATATTTCTTGGAAAGATAAAAAAAGATTAAAAAATAGATACTAATACTTTAGTTCTTTTTCTTATCCTTTATTCTTAATTCTTCAATTAATTCTTTTGCTTGTTCCATTTTTGAAATACTGCTTTTGTAAATTCCAATATCTTTTTCTGCTTTACTAATAGATAAGTTTAAATTCTCAAAAATATTAGAGATTATCTTATTCATTTCAGATTCATTGTTGTCTTTAAAATCTTTGGAATTTGATATTAGTATATATATTCCTAAATTCAATATTCTTGAGGGATAAAGTTTGGAACTGCTTCTTTCTTTTAATAATTTAAATATATCTTTTGATGATTTATCCTTAAATTCCTCTTTAGATTTTTGAGATATTTCTTTAATTTCTTTCGCTTCAAAATTTGTAGAACTGCATAAAGATTCAAACAGAAGATCTAAATGTTCCTCGGGTATGTATCCTTTCATTAATTCTTGGTATGTTTCCGTGAGGCCAAGACAAAAGAGATAATCCTGTGTAAATTCATTTTGATGATTTAAAAGATTTAGTTCAACAAGCATTTCATCAACTATTCTTTTATACAAACCCGGAATAACGTAAGGGAATTGTTCATGAAATAACTTTTTGCTACCTGAAACAGTCAATTTTTCTTTCAATTTTTTTATATGTAAACCTTAATAAGGTTAGCGTATGTTGACTCAATATCGTTAATATCTAGTAAACAGATAAGTATTATTATGATCCCTTTAGTTTTAGAAGAATCTGGTGGTAGTGAAAGAGTCTTTGATATTTATTCGAGATTATTAAGAGAGAGAATAATCTTTTTGGGAGAACAAGTTACTAGTGAAACCGCCAATAGAATTGTTGCTCAATTATTATTCCTTGAAGCAGAAGACCCAGAGAAAGATATCTATATGTATATTAATTCACCAGGTGGATCTGTTTACGATGGTTTAGGTATTTTTGACACCATGCAACATGTTAAGCCCGATATTCATACAGTTTGTGTAGGTTTGGCAGCTAGTATGGGTGCTTTTTTATTGGCGGCAGGGACTAAAGGTAAAAGAAGCAGTCTAAGACATTCAAGAATAATGATACATCAACCACTTGGAGGTGCTAGAGGGCAAGCCAGTGATATTAGAATTCAAGCGGATGAAATTTTGTTTTTAAAAGAACGTCTTAATACTGAATTATCTGAGAGAACTGGTAAAGATTATGAAACCGTTAAAGAAGATACTGATAGAGATTTCTATATGTCTCCAAAAGAAGCTGTTGAGTATGGATTGATAGATCTAGTTCTAGATAAAAAGCCTATTAGAGGTTAATTTAATAATTGTGGTGTTCTCTCTTTCTCAGGAATAGAAGTGAATTTAGAAAGAATACTAATAAATTCTTCACCATCTAAAGTTTCTTTTTCTATTAATAGATCAACTATCTTATCCATAGCTTCTCTATTTTGGCTAACTATAGAATAAGTTTCTTTATAACATTCCTTAACCATTACCCTCACACTCTCATCAATTTGTTTCGAAATAGAATCAGAAATTTCGCTTCTAGTCATTAAATCTCTCCCAACAAAAACCTCTTGATTCCCACCTTCTAATGCTATTGGACCTAAATTACTCATGCCAAATTTAGTTACCATTTGACGTGCCATAGAAGCGACTTGTTGAAAATCGCCACCTGCACCAGTTGTAATTTCACCTCTTCCAAAAACTACATCCTCAGCAGCCCTTCCTCCTAATGCTCCCATTATTCTAGCCTTTAGTTGAGATCTGCTAACAAGAGTTTGTTCATCATCTGGAGTGAACCAGGTTAATCCTTTGGCTTGACCTCTTGGAATGACGGTTACTTTTTGAACTGGATCATGTGCTTTCACTAGTGAACCAATTAGAGCATGTCCTACCTCATGATAAGCAATTAATCTTTTACTTCTACCATCTGTTAAGGGAGAACCCTCCATTCCAGCAACAATCCTATCTACAGAGTCATCAATTTCTGCAATACTGATAGATTCTTTTCTTCTTCTAGCAGTTAAGATGGCTGCCTCATTTAGTAAATTTGCCAAATCGGCTCCAGTAAAACCTGGCGTTCTTCTTGCAATACTTTCAAGTGTTAAGTCCTCTTGAAGTTTTTTATTCCTAGAATGAACCTTAAGAATTGATAGTCTTCCCTTAATGTCAGGTGCGTCTACTGTTACTTGCCTGTCAAATCTCCCCGGTCTCATAAGAGCTGAATCTAAGACGTCAGGTCTATTTGTGGCTGCAATTATTATTATGCCACTATTACCTTCGAATCCATCCATTTCAGTAAGCAGTTGGTTAAGAGTTTGTTCTCTCTCATCATTACCCCCTCCAATACCAGCACCTCTTTGCCTACCTACAGCATCTATTTCATCAATAAAAATTAAACAAGGGCTATTTTCTTTAGCTCTTTTAAAAAGATCTCTTACTCTACTTGCACCAACACCAACAAACATCTCCACGAATTCAGAACCCGATAATGAAAAGAATGGTACCCCTGCTTCTCCTGCTATAGCCTTTGCTAAAAGAGTTTTACCTGTTCCGGGAGGTCCCACAAGTAAAACACCTTTAGGAATTCTTGCTCCGACAGAAGTAAACTTTTCTGGTTTTTTCAGGAAAGTAACAACCTCTTGTAAATCCTGTTTAGCTTCATTAACACCTGCTACATCTTCGAAAACGACTCCTGTTTCAGCTTCCATTGCAAATCTTGCCTTTGTCTTACCAAATTGCATTGCTTGGCCTGGACCTCCTGGCATACCATTTGATCTCCTTGCTAATAGAATCAAACCTCCTATTAAAATTGCTGGGAAAAGTAAATTACCCAAAACTCCTAATGCTGGAGGGGCCGTTTTAATTGGGTGTACATCAAAACTAATTCCCTCATTCTTTAAAATAGTTATAAGTTCTGGAGTTAATCCTGGAAGATCTACTCTCAATCTTTGAACCTTGTTATCTAAATCTGAATCTATTGTTTCTATGACTGCATTTCTACCACCTTCAAAAATATCAACTGATGTAACTCTTCCGGAATTAATGTAATCTAAGAACCTGCCGTAACTAACTCTTGCTACTGCAGAATTTCTTGGAGCAATAGTTGTCCCATTTGATTTAAGTGAATCAACATTACTGGAAGATAAAAACTGGTAGGAAAGTGCTATTACTAAAAATATAGGTAAAGCCCATAAAATTAATGTTTTAAATTTCTGATTCATTAATTTGTTTCGTATTTATTTTTAAATTGTAGAATGTATGAGTACATTTCGTTGATATTTCCTCTAACTTTATGCTTATACTAATCTTGAATGTATAATTATCTGATGAAATTTGAGATCAAAGATAAGGTTAAATTGATTGCGCCAGTCTCCTACCTAAAGACTTCAGATAATATGCCTATGTTACGACCACCTGATTTAGTTGCAATTGATGAAATTGGACTAATTTTATCTATAAAATCCCCAGATATTGTTGAAGTAAAATTTAGAAGAGGTTCTTTTTTAATCGAGATTGATAAAATCGAGAAAATCTAACTTAAAAGTTTTTGTTCCACCTAGTAATAATTTCTAAACATATTTTTTTATTCCCAGAAATACTCAAAAAAGGTTTAGAAAAATATTTATTTGTCAATTTTAAAATATCTAAAGAAGATATTCCATCTATCTTTGAATAGAAATCATTTTCTGAAATAGGTGATAAGCCATAACTAATTAATTGAATCTTGCGCTGTAAAATTTCATCTAAGGATTGATTACCTAAAAGGAAAGATCCTTTTAATTTTTCTTTTGCTAAATATATATCATCATCAATTAAGGGATTTTTAAGTAAGTTTTTCCATAGAGATGATAAAAGTTCAAACGCAAAAAGGGCATTTTTATTTGATACTGATAAATAAACTAAAAATGGAGAATTTTGATTCCTGAGAGGGTTAAAAACGCCCAGATCGTAAGTAATGCCATTTTTCTCTCTAAATAGTTTAAATAGGACAGCGCTCATTCCATAAGATAAATATGACTCCAAAATTTTAAGTGAAAAGTAATCACTACTTCTACGAGAACAAGTTTGGTTTCCTATCATTATTATTGTTTGATTTGAATCATTATGAACGTAATCAAATCTATAAATTGGATTTGAATTGTAATTTTGATGACTTGATTTCTCTAATAAGACTTCTTGTTCGACTGTTTCCAAATTTTCTCCATTTATTTCTAAATTGTTTGAAATTATATACTTTTCTCTAATTTTAAAATTTTTAAATTCAGATAAAACATCATCATAGGTAATATTTGAGACATCATTTGCATTTCCAATCGAATTGAAAGCATAAGGATGGTTTTTGTAAACAATTTTTCTCCATTTTTCAAAACAAATATTGAATGGATTCTCTTTCTCCCTTTTAATCAGATCAATAGAGGATTTTTTAACTTTATTAAATTCAATTTCCGAGAGAATTGGCTTAGTAATTATTAAATCTAAAAGAGGAAGTAATTTGCTGAAATGTTCATTTAGGGATTTAATGCTTAACGAAATACCATCCTCAAATACTTCTTGATTTAATTCTGCACCAAGGGATTCAATATATTCCGAAAGGGCTAAATTATTAAAGCCTTCACACCCCCTGGTAAGTAATGAAGATAGAATCTTATTTATTCCTTTTTTGCTGACACTATCCATATCGCTCCCCCCTTTAATCCAAATTGAGGCAGTTGAAAAATTCCTTTTTTTATAATTTAAGAAATATCTTTTTATCATTCAATAGGTAATGCAATTAGAGTAAATTTATCTTCTCGGATAAATTTAGTGATCTCTTTAAAATTATTTAAGTCATTCCAATAATTTAAATGACTTTCTAAATTATTAATTGATGATTTCCTCTCCCAAAGAAGTTCATTCCCAAAGAATGAGGAAAGCTGTGTAGATGTCTCTAAATTAAAAACATAATTGCTCTTTACAATGTTTATTGCTTTTCTTAGTTCATCAAAAGTTAAAATTTTGTAATCTAAAAATTCATCTATTGTTTTATAAATTTGTTTCTCTACTAAATTAATATCTTTATTTTCACAACTTGCTTCAATAATAAATAATCCACCTAATTCGCCAGCATTTACATCTACATATACTGACTCAACTAGATTGTTATCTTCTTTCAAGATTTTTACTAACCTACTGTTTCTTCCCACAGAGAGAATCGATGCTAATATTTCTAATCCAATAATGTTTTTTTGATCACTAAGGTTTGGTATAAACCAGGCCATAAATATTCTTGAAAACTCTAAATTTTCAAACTTAATAACTTCTCTTCCTTTTCTGATTTGTAAGTTAGGTTTGATTTTTTTTTGATTTATAAAGTTTGGATCCTTATAAATTGATTTATTATTTATCCCAGATAGATCACTTTTTTCAAGAATTTTATAAATATCTCCTGACAGATTCCCCGCAATTGCAATACAAATTTTTTCGGTAGTGTAATGTTTACTATGAAATTCCTCAAGATCACTTATCTCCAATTTTTTTATACTTTGTTCAGTTCCTAAAATCGAATTTGCATAGTTAGAACTTAGCCAAATCCTCTTTAAAAAGTAATTAAATAATTTTTCTTCAGGCTGATCATTTTGTTGCTTTATTTCATCAATTACTACCCCTTTTTCCTTTATGAATTCATCAGCATTGAAATTTGGAGAAACAACTATATTTGTCAAAAGAGCAAGTGATTCTCTAAAGTTATTAGGTGGGATGAGGACGTGGTAATGTACATCATCATAACCTGTTGAAGCATTGCTTAATCCGCCAAGTGATTCAATTTTATGATCAAATTCACCTGGCATTATTTTGTTAGAGCCTTTAAAAATCATATGCTCTAGAAAATGAGCAGTGCCATTTTTATCAACTTCCTCAAATGAAGAACCCGCTTTGCACCAAATATCAATGCTTATAAGCGGCAATTCTTTATTATCCACCAATACACATCTAGTTTTGCTTGAATGAGTATAGTAGTTAACCTCTCCTACATTCATTAAAATCA
Organism: Prochlorococcus sp. AG-418-F16; assembly: GCA_003214235.1. GTDB lineage: Bacteria > Cyanobacteriota > Cyanobacteriia > PCC-6307 > Cyanobiaceae > Prochlorococcus_A. The sequence continues at coordinate 35,770 of QCLW01000004.1, read as the reverse complement.
CTCTTTAACCTCTATTCTGGTCCTTTTTAGCCTTGTTGTCTGAATCTTTAACTAAAACAAAATTAACAGACCCTCTTATTTTGGACTTGTTACAAAATATTAGAGAGCATAGATCCATGCTTGAGAATCTTAAGAGTATAAAAATTGATCCGAATCTTACGAATATAATATCCAACGAATTAGGCAGAGAACTCTATATAGAAAACGAATTTCATCAAGCGAAAGGATTTAGAAAATTACATATAGAAGTAGCAGAATTTTCAAGAAATTTAAAAATTTTACATTGCGTTTTTTTCCCTGATCCAAAGTTTGATATTCCAATTTTTGGAATGGATTTAGTGAAAATAAAAGATATTGTTTCCGCTGCTATTGTTGATTTATCCCCAGCATCTCAAAGTCAAAGTATAAAATATGAAAATCTTCTTTCTGAAGTAGATAAAAGTTCTTTCACCTCATTGAGGGAGATTCCTAATTGGGGGGAGATTTTTTCTAAAAATGTGTTTTTTGCTTCTTTAAAAAACGAATCTGAAAAAAAAGCCTTTTGCAGTGTGGTTGATCAATACCTTTCTATTTTGATCAAATTAAGTAAGGAAGCTAAACCCGAATATAAGAAGGAAATTATTCAAGAAAGAAAAGATTATCAGAAGAATTATTGTGTACAACAAATGAAAAATGAAAAGACTAGTATGGTTCTTTTAAAATATTTTGATGAAAAATGGGTCAACAATTATATAAAAACCGTATTATTTGACTTTTAATGTATCTAAAAACAATAAAAAATTTATTAATTTATTTGTTATTGTTGACTCCAATCTCTCTCGGGATTATTTCCTGTTCTGGCAACAATAAATCAATTTCCAAATTAAAGGATGAAATTAATACAGATTTTATACCGCCCATTAAAGCAGTTGCAGCTCTTGGTCAACTTTCTCCTTCGGGAGAGATTAGGCAATTGGCAGCTCCGATAAGTCAGTTTGGCTCGTCCCCTCGAATAGTTGAAATTTTAGTAAATGAAGGTGATTTCGTAAAAAAAGGTAATATCCTCGCAATATTTGAAAATAGAGAAAAATTAATTTCTGATCTTGAAAGGAATGAAAATCTAATTAATACTATTAACGATGAAATTGCCCTAAAGAACGATCAAATTCAGAGGTATGAGCTTGCTTTGAGTAAAGATGCATATTCTTTCGTACAGTTTTCGCAGAGGAAAGATGAATTATTAAATTTGCAAAAACAAAAAATAAACCTTATTGGGGATCAAAAAAATATCAAGATAGATCTATTTAATTCAAAACTAAGGAGCCCAATTGATGGTTTTATACTCGCGATAAATACGAGAGTTGGGGAGAGGCCCAAAAATGAAGGGATCTTGGATATTGGTTCTAGTCAAAAGATGGAAGCTCTAATAGAGGTTTATGAATCTGATATCGATAGAGTCTTTATTTCTCAGAATGTTGAATTGAGCAGTGAGAATGGAGGTTTCCAAAAAAATCTAAAAGGTAAGGTAATTAGGATTAGTCCTCAGGTAAAACAACGAAAAGTTTTATCGACTGATCCAACAGGGGATGCTGATTCGCGAATTATCGAGGTATTAGTAAAACTAGATCAAGATTCTATAGATACTGTACAAAATTATGCAGGAATGAAAGTGATTGCAAAATTTATTCCCTAATGAGTTTTTCTTTTTTTAAATTCAGGAAAATCCCATTAGCTTGGTTGTTATTAACTAGGCAACCACTAAGGTTGGCAGTTGCTATTGCAGGAATTAGTTTTGCAGGGATTTTGATGTTTATGCAATTAGGTTTCAGAGATGGTTTATTTGATACGAGCGTAACTATTCATAAGCTTTTAGATGCTGACTTGGTTTTGATAAGTCCCAGATCAAAAAGTTCTATAAGCATGAGTGGATTCCCAAAAAGAAGGTTGATTCAAACTCTTGCAGTAGAAGATGTTGAAAAAACTGCTCCCGTCAATCTAAATTATTTACTTTGGAGAAATCCCGAAAATCTTAAAACTAGATCGATACTAGCACTAGGTTTTAATCCCTCCGATTCACTTCTTTTAGATGATGGATTCTCAAAGAAAGCTTATAAATTAAGAAATCCATCAAGAGTTCTTTTTGACAAACTTTCTAGACCTGAATTTGGACCAATTGAAGAATGGTTTTTATCAGATCAAAAAGTTGAAACTGAGGTTGCGGGGAAAAGAGTAATTGTTGAAGGTCTAGTTGAGTTGGGACCATCTTTTGGTGCAGACGGAAATTTGATAACTAGCAGAGAAACCTACTTAAGACTTTTTCCTGCAAATCCTCCTGGAAGTATAGAAATTGGGTTGGTAAAGCTTAAAAAAGGATCTGATCCTGAATTTATTTCAAGAATTTTAAATAACTCTCTCCCTAATGATGTAAGAGTTCTTACAAAAAATCAATTTATAGAATTTGAGAAGAATTATTGGAAAAATAGTACGGCAATAGGTTTTATATTTAGTTTGGGAGCTTTGATGGGTTTTGTTGTAGGGTGTGTGGTTGTTTATCAGATTCTTTATAGTGACGTTACAGACCACCTACCAGAGTATGCAACCTTATTGGCGATGGGATATAGACTTAAGTCTCTTTTCTTTGTCGTAGCTAGAGAGGGGTTTTTGTTGGCATTATTTGGTTATCTACCTGCTTATTTATCTGGTCAAATACTTTACTCAGTTATAAGGAGTTCTACTAAACTGCCAATAATAATGGATGCAGATAAGACGATTTTAATTTTCGTATTAGTTTTATTAATGTGTATGGGTTCCGCTGCTATTGCAATGCGTAAATTAGTTGATGCAGATCCTGCTGAAATTTTCTAATAATAAAATTTAAATGGCTAAATATAATAATTCAAAAAAAAATATTAAAAACTTAAAAACAGTTTCAATAAATAATTTGAGTCACTTTTATGGAAAAAATGAAAATAAAAAACAAGTTCTTAATGATGTTAATTTAAATATTGATAAAGGAGAGTTGGTTCTTTTAAAAGGACCGTCTGGATGCGGTAAAACGACTCTTTTAACCTTGATTGGTGCTTTGAGGACCTGTCAAAGTGGCGATTTAACTGTATTAAATAATCAGTTAAATGGAGCATCAAGACATACGCGTCAGATTCTTAGAAGAAGTATTGGCATGATTTTTCAAGGTCATAATCTTCTGAGATGTTTGACAGCTGAACAAAATGTTCAAATGGGTGCCGATTTAATAAAAGGCTTAACATATTTGCAAAGACGCGAAATAGCACGAAATTGGTTGTCGGCAGTAGGGTTAGAAGAGCATCATAAAAAGTTGCCCAATGACTTATCTGGTGGGCAGAAACAGAGAGTAGCAATTGCTCGAGCTTTATCTGCAAACCCAAAACTTTTACTAGCTGATGAGCCCACTTCTGCTTTAGATAGCGTTACAGGTAGAGAAATAGTAACCCTTTTAAGGAAATTAGCAAAAGAGCAAAATTGTTCAGTTCTTATGGTGACTCACGATCCAAGAATTTCTGATATGGCAGATAGGATATTAAATATGGAAGATGGTAAAATATATAGTGCTCATAGTGAGCTAATATAATTAAAAGTTAAAAATTTCATGTCTAAGAGAAGGAATCTAAAAAAAGAAAAGCAGGAACGAAATCGAGCATATGCTAGAAAGTTCAAAAAAAGGAAACTAAGAACTGATGGTAGACCTGATGGTGGAAACGTTACAGGTACAGCAAATAATGGCGGAGCTGCTGATTAGGAAATATCTTTTATTTTTACCTTCTTGGAGTCCTTTTATTATTCATATTTAAAGCGTGATCATGAATGTGAGTATTGTTATACCAACTTACAATAGAAAACCTATATTAGAGAAATGTCTCGTTGCGCTTGAGAATCAAAAATTGAATACAAATATCAGTAATTATGAAGTAATAGTAGTTGATGATGGATCTACTGATGGAACAAGCTCTTGGATAAATGACAATAAAGCTAATCTCCCCCACGTGGTTCTATTCCAACAAGAACATGGAGGGCCTGCACTGGGAAGAAATCTTGGGGTAATTAAATCAAAATATGAAATTATTATATTTATTGATAGTGATCTTATTGTTTTAGGTGATTTTATAATTTGCCATGTAGAGAAATTACTTGCCTCTTGGAGAAATAATGGAAAAAAATGTTTTACCTATGGCTCGGTGGTCAATACATCTAATTTTCTAAATCCTCAAAGTGAAAAACATAAAATAATAGATACTTCTTTTGCTTACTTCGCTACTGGGAATGTTGCGATATCAAAAGAATTGATTTTAAGCGTCGGCTTATTTGATACTTCTTTTAGTCTTTATGGTTGGGAGGATTTAGAACTAGGAGAAAGATTAAAAAAAATAGGGACAAAATTAATTAAATGTCCAAATGCAGTTGGTTTTCATTGGCATCCACCATTTAGTTGCGAACAAATAGAATCATTAATAGCTCAAGAGAAAGAAAGGGCAAAGATGGCTTTAGTTTTTTATAAGAAACATCCAAATTTAAGGGTTAGATTTATGATTCAATTAACTCCTCTTCATAATTTACTTTGGCAGATTCTTTGCTTGGGGGGTCTAATCAGTGTTGATAGAATCCTTCCTTTATTAAGATTTCTAGTAAATGTAGGAAGAAATAGACTCGCACTTGAGATACTCAGGATCCCTCTGAATATGATTTACATTAAACAGTTAACCAAATCAAGATAAATAACTTTTAGAAATACACATCACTTGCTACAATAAATTGAAAATTAAATCTACACATCTGATAGTTTCGGGTGATTTATTAATATAAATTCCCAGTCAGATGGAGGCTAACCCGAAACCTTTTTTAAATTATGGCTGTTGTATCACTATCTGAAATGATGGAAGCTGGTGCTCATTTTGGGCATCAAACTAGACGTTGGAATCCGAAAATGTCTAAGTATATATATTGCGCGAGAAATGGAGTACATATCATTGATCTTGTGAAAACAGCATTATGCATGAACAATGCATATAAATGGACGAGAAACGCAGCAAAAAGTGGTAAACGTTTCCTATTTGTTGGGACAAAAAAACAAGCTTCAGAAGTGGTTGCCCAGGAAGCTACTAGATGTGGCGCTGCATATGTAAATCAAAGATGGCTGGGAGGTATGCTGACAAATTGGACAACCATGAAAGCTAGGATTGAAAGATTAAAGGATCTAGAAAGAATGGAAAATAGTGGCTCAATTGCAATGAGACCTAAAAAAGAAGCTGCAGTTCTAAGGAGAGAACTTGAAAGATTACAAAAGTACTTGGGGGGACTTAAGGGTATGAGAAGATTACCAGACGTAGTAGTTCTGGTTGATCAGAGAAGAGAATCTAACGCAGTTCTAGAAGCTAGGAAATTAGATATCTCATTGGTATCAATGTTGGACACTAATTGTGATCCTGATTTGTGTGAAGTTCCAATTCCATGTAACGACGATGCAGTCAGATCTGTACAACTTATTTTAGGAAGACTTGCAGATGCTATAAATGAAGGCAGGAAGGGATCTAATTCCGAAAGAAAAAATTAAATCTAACTTAAAACTTACCAATTATTTTTTTATTATTTAAATGGGAAACATTACAGCAAAACTCGTAAAAGATCTTAGAGATAAGACTGGTGCAGGAATGATGGATTGCAAAAAAGCACTTAATGAAACTGACGGAAATATCGAAAAAGCTTTGGAATGGTTAAGAAAGAAAGGTATAGCTAGTGCTGAAAAGAAATCGGGAAGAGTTGCGGCTGAAGGCTCTATTGGGAGTTATATTCATACAGGATCAAGAGTGGGAGTTTTAATAGAGTTAAATTGTGAAACTGATTTTGTTGCTAGAGGGGACATATTTCAATCTCTTTTGAAAGATGTATCAATGCAGGTAGCCGCTTGCCCAAATGTTGAATATGTTTCAATTGACGAAATACCACAAGATGTAGTTGAAAAAGAAAAACAGATTGAAATGGGAAGAGATGATTTATCAGGAAAACCAGAACAAATCAAAGAAAAAATAGTTGAAGGAAGAATAGCTAAAAGACTTAATGAGCTAGTTTTACTTTCACAACCTTATATTAAAGATAGTTCACTTACTGTTGAGGATCTTGTCAAACAAGCAGCCGCAAAAATTGGCGAAAATATTAAAGTAAGACGCTTTACAAGATATACATTGGGTGAAGGCATAGAAAAAAATGAGATGGACTTCGCTGAAGAGGTTGCATCAATGAAATCAAATTAGTTACTTGAATAATTTGAATAATTGCGTAGAAATAGATAAAATTAACTCTCAATTAGAGAGAGCAAAAATCCAAAAAAGCGGGATAATTCGTAATGTCTACAGGGAATATGAACTTTATCTTAATCTTGTTAGAGATGTACTTTACAGTTCTGTTAAAAAAGGTCTTAACGAATTATTTAGTTATCCATCAATTAAAGATAATTTATTAAATCCAAATGAATCTTATTCTATTTTTGAAAAAAAAATAAGTAAAATCATTAATGCAAAATTACCATTGTTAACAGTAGAGCAATTAAAAATAAATAAAATTGGAAAAAATTTAAAAAAGGAGATTGACTTAAATAATTTAGAAAGTTCCCAAAAAGAAAAATTTCAATATGAAGATTATTCCAAATTAGAAGAACCTATGCAGTTTCAGATTAGTGAAGATATTTCTAATACTTTTGAATATTATCAAGCTGAAGATTATGAGAAATTCGTTTCACTTGATTTAGATAAGAAAGATCACAACTATTATTTATCCAATATCAATATTATTGAAAATATAGGATTAGAAAAACAATTTATTTCATCTCTACTCGAATTAATAGATGAAGTTAAGGTTGAAAACCCAAGACATTCAGAAAACGAAAATATCAATCAAATGGAAATTTCTCCAAAACATCAAAGTCTTAAAATTCTTGATTTAATAGATAATTCATTGGAAAATTTACTATTGAATCTTTCATACAAGATTAACCAAGAATTATTTAAGGCCAATCTAATAAAAAAGATGATATCTCAAGATTCCTTTGAGTACTTAGTAGGCAAAAAATTGATGATGAAACATCCGCATCCTTTTGTTATTAATTTCGAATTAAATATAAATAAGTCATCATCAAAGGGCGATAATCTTCCAAGTATTATTTTCATTAATATATCTCCTCTTGAGTTAGAATTTAAAAATTTAAATCTTTCTATCCAAAGAAATAAAATAAATGAGCTAAAGAATCAATTTCAGGGTTTGATTAAAAAAGAAACATACTGGAGGCAAAAAGAAAGAACCTTGAATAATATACGTTGAAAAAATAACTCCTTTTTTAGATTTGACTAGTAACGAAAATAATAAATTAATTAAAGATTGGATAAGACCTCTTCAAAAGTCTCTTACTATTGAAACTGAAAACAAATTTATTAATACTTTAGGAAGAGAAAAATATTTTAATGATTATTTGCATGAATCATTGAAAAAACTAGACAATCTAAATCTCTCAGACGAATATTTAAGGATATTTTATGAATTTTCTAAAAAATATAATGAATATAATAAATTAGATGAAAATCAAAGAAAAAGGTTAATTATAGATACAAGAAAAAATCTTTATAAACTAGGTAAAACTCTAGAAATAGAAAGTTCTAATAATATTTCTAATAATATTTTTCTGAATAAAGCTGATTCAAGTTTGTCTTTTGATTCAGATATTTCATTAATAAAAAATGTAGGAAAAGTTTATAAAAATAAGCTTAATGAATTAGGGATATTTCATATAAAAGATCTAATTAATTATTTTCCACGAACATATCTAGACTATACGAATAGAGTCAAGATAATAAATTTAAAACCAGATAATTTATACACTTGCATTGCAAACATTAAAAGATTCTATATTCATAAGAGTAAAAAGAATAGTAATTTATCAATAATGAATATTGTAGTTTCTGATGAAACGTCTTCAATAAAGGTTACAAAATTTTTTTTAGGAAGAAGATTTAGATCTTACTCCTTCTTTACATCTCAAAAATCTTTGTATACTGCTGGAACCAAATTAGCAATTTCCGGTAAGGTTAAATTGACAGATTATGGCAAAACTTTTGTAGATCCGCAGATTGAAATTCTTAAAGATAATAATGATAATTTTAATTTCTCAGGCAAAATACTACCCTTGTACTCATTAGGTGAAGCATTATCAAATATGAGTTTTATAAAACTTATGAAAAAGGTACTAATTTATGCGAACCAATATCCGGAAATTTTAAATAAAAAGCAACTTGATTCATTATCTTTATTATCAAAAGGAGAATCGTTGATTAATATTCATTTTCCACTAACTCAAAAGGCACTTATTGAGTCAAAAAAACGTTTGGTTTTTGATGAGTTGTTTCTACTTCAAATAAAGTTCCTACTTAGAAAAAGAAAGACGAATAATAATGTAACTTCCCAACAATTACCTCAAAAGAAATCTTTATTAAAAGAATTTTTAAATATTTTTCCTTTTGAATTAACAAAATCTCAAGAAAATGTTTTAAATGAAATTAAGAAAGATTTATCTAATCCCGTACCAATGTCTAGATTGCTCCAGGGAGATGTGGGAAGCGGTAAAACCATAATTGCAATAGCGTCTCTTTTACTTGTCATTGAAAAAAAACTGCAAGGTGCATTTATGGTCCCAACTGAGGTATTGGCAGAACAGCATTATAAAAATTTATTAAAATATTTGAACCCCCTTTTAGTTTCTGTTGAACTACTTACTGGGAATACTCCTCAAAAAAAGAGAAAAGAAATCTTCTCTAATTTGAACAATGGACTAGTTGATATCCTCGTAGGTACTCATGCATTATTTGAGGATAAAGTCATCTTTAATGCATTAGGGATGGTCGTAATTGATGAACAACATAGATTTGGAGTTACTCAAAGAAATAGATTACTAAATAAAGGAGAAAATACTAACTTGTTATCAATGACCGCAACACCAATTCCAAGAACTCTTGCGCTTTCTATTTATGGTGATTTAGATGTGAGTCAAATTACAGAACTCCCTCCTGGGAGAGTTCCTATAACTACAAAAATAATTTCAGAAGATGATTTAACTAACTTGTTCAAGATTGTTGAAGATGAGATAAATAAGGGAAAGCAAGCTTATGTGATTTTGCCACTTATAGAAGATTCAGAAAAAATGAATTTAAGCTCCGCAAAGAAAACATACAAACATTTATCAGAAGAGGTCTTTTTTAACAAAAAAGTTGGATTATTACATGGCAAATTAAGTTCACAAGAAAAGAATGAAGTAATTAATTCTTTTTTAAAGAATGAAATTAATATATTGGTCTCAACCACAGTAATTGAGGTTGGAATTGATGTGCCTAACGCCACAATTATGATTATTTATAATTCGGACAGATTTGGATTATCCCAGCTACATCAATTAAGGGGTAGAGTTGGTAGAGGATCAACAAAATCTTTTTGTTATCTGGTAACCCCCGATAAAAATGGATTAGAAAATAAACGACTTTGTGTTTTGCAAAAATCTAATGATGGCTTTTATATTGCGGAAAAAGACTTGGAGCTTAGAGGTCCAGGCCAGATTTTAGGATATAGACAATCTGGATTGCCTGATTTTGTACTGGACAATTTACCTGACAATAAATTTCTTATTGATAAGGCTCGTGAAGAGGCTATTAAGATTGTTAGTGATGATCCTGATTTAAAAGAAAATATTGTTTTAAGGAATATACTTATTGATAATTCTGATAATAAATTCATTCATGATTTCTTAAATTGAAAACTATCATTGTAATTTTTGATATATATGCCACTATAAATCAATTGCAAATTTCAATTGAAAATTTGGAATAAAATACTAATTAAAGATAATGGAGATAAATTAATAGCTATACCTAGCTGCTTAAAGTTTTTAGATCCCCACCCTTACTATCATTTAGGTGCACCTTACAAAGATAAAACTTCTATTTGGAAATTAAGAGAGGAGGTCGTAAATAGATTAGTAAAAGTAAATGATTATTTGATATCAAAGAGTAGTTTTAACCTTTTAATTTATGACAGTTGGCGACCTTTAGAAGTCCAGGAATTTATGTTTAAAAGAGCATTTTTATTAGAGTGTGAAAAATCCGATATTGAGATTTCTTTTGAAAATATAAAATCTTATCCATCCATTTTAAAAAAAGTTGAAAAATTTTGGGCATATCCTTCTTATGACACTAGGTGTCCTCCCCCTCATTCAACTGGGGGCGCATTGGATGTTTGTTTCTCAGATAAAGACGGAAATCTTGTTGAAATGGGAAGCATGGTTGATCAAATGGATGAGACCTCAAATCCTTATTTTTATGCAAACATAAAGAATGAAAAAGCAATCATTTGGAATAGTAGAAGAAATTTTTTAAGGGAAATTATGAATAAATTCGGATTTGCTCAACATCCTAATGAATGGTGGCATTTTAGTTATGGTGATCAATTATGGGCTTGGAAAAATAAAAAAGCAAATGCCCTTTATGGAAAAATTTAAATTCTATTAATTTTTATTTAGTAAATTCAATATATAATTTTCATCTTGAGTATTTATAAAATCTCCGAAATCCAAATCCAAATTACTCTTCCAATTATCAAATAATGGTTGAAGAGTTTTTTCTAAATCGTTAAGTTCCATTCTCTGTAAGAATGGTTTAGCCAACCTTTGTAGATTTTTACTTCCCCCCAACCATAATTGGTATTTGTTTTGACCACTTCCAACAAGTGCTAATTCTGCCATATAAGGCCTGGTACATCCATTTGGACATCCTGTCATTCTGAATAATATTGTCTTTTGTATTTTTAGATCTAATAGTAAATTTTCAATCCTTTTTAATACATCAGGTAATATTCTTTCAGCTTCAGTCATTGCAAGACCACAAAGTGGTAAAGCAGGACATGCTAAAGCATGTCTTTGTATTTCATTAATGTTTTCTAAATTTTCGTATCCAATTTTTGATAGAGATTTTTGAATTTCACCTTTGTTTTTATTGGCGATATTACAAAGTAAAATATCTTGATTAGGTGTGAGTCTTAAATCTAAATTATATTTTTTAACAATACTTGTGATGGTATTCTTCTTCTTTCCAGATAATCTCCCTGATAATAATGGTAAACCTACGAAATAGGAGGTTTTATTTTGTTTATGCCAACCTAGGTAATCAATAAGAACCTTATCCGGTTCTTTTCTGATTTTTTTAATTTCTTTTTTGAAATACTTATCAGAAAGTATCTTTTTGAACCATTTAATACCTTTTCTATGAAGAAGATATTTCATTCTCGAATTTTTTCTTGATTTTCTATCACCATAATCTCTTTGAATAGCCACAATGCTTTGTATCAATTCATAAACATCAGGTTCTTCAATATATCCAAGTGGATCTGCAATTCTGGCAAAGGTCTCTTCATTATTATGTGTGCGACCCATACCACCACCAACATAGAAGTTGCACCCTTCTAAGTTTCCATCTTTAGAGGTAAAGGCAACTATTCCTATGTCATTGGTAAGAAGATCAACAGAATTGTCCCCAGGAACTGTCACAGCACATTTGAATTTTCTCGGTAAATAAGTTGAACCATAGAGAGGCTCATCTTTTATCCCACTAAAAACATTATCTTTGAATTGGAGCTTCCTAATTGCTTCAATATCTTTGTCAGGCTTTATGGTGTACTCTAAATCTCCATCAGCCCAAAGCTCTAAAAAAGTGCCTTGGCCAGCCATTGGGGTGAGAAGATCTGCAACTTTTTTTGCCAATGCTCTTGCAATATTATAGTCTGGTGAATCAAATGGAGCCGCAGGGGCCATGACGTTTCTATTTATGTCTCCACATGCAGCTAATGTGGAGCCCATTGAATTTACTATTGTTTGAATTACTTCCTTTAGGTTCTCCTTTCTAATTCCATGCATTTGAAAGGCTTGTCTTGTAGTGGCCCTAAGTGTTCCATTACCTAGTTTTTCAGATAATTCATCTAATGCTAAAAATAATTTACCAGGGACTTCACCCCCCGGATTTCTTAACCTAAGCATCATTTGCCAATCTTTACTTTTGCCCGGCCTTCTATTTTCCCTGTTATCTTGTTGATAACTACCATGAAATTTTAATAACTGAACTGCATCATTGGTAAAATGATCACTTTCATTGACTAATTCCGTAGCAAGTGGTTCTTTAAGAAATTGGCTACTTTTTTTAAAATTTTCAAATTTAGAAACTTCTAGTCCATTTGCTAAACAAACAGTTTCTTCCTTGGTAGGATCTTTTTTCTTTTTTACTTTCTCAACCTTGATCAAAGGACCAAAAAATATCTCTTTTTATACATTAGCGGAAAGCTTATTTAACTGGTAGTAAATTATAGTAAGTGAAGTCATATTTTTTTCTTGTCTAAATATTTACTTGAGATAGGAACAGAAGAGTTGCCCGCAAAATTTTCTCATTCTGTTCTAGAACAATTTAAATCTCTAATAGAATTTGAATTGGATAAAAAGTTAATCAAATTCGAACATATAGTAGTTACCTCCACACCAAGGAGGATAGTTCTACTTCTCGAAGGTTTAGTTGATTATGCAGAAGATAAGATAATAGAAAGAAAAGGGCCTAAAGCAAATTCCGCTTATTTAAATGGATGCCCTACTAATGCTGCTTTAGGATTTGCTAATAGTTTAGATATAGATGTAGGGGAGCTAGAAATAAAAACTACAGAAAAGGGTGATTTTGTATTTGGAAAGAAAATTGAGAAAGGACTATCAACAAAAATTTCTTTGTCTTCGATTATCCCTAAATTAGTAAAGAGTCTTCAAGGCCCTCGATTTATGAAATGGGGGACTGGGAACATAAAATTTTCAAGGCCTATTAGGTGGATTACCTCTCTTTATGATAATAAAATTCTTGATTTTGAATTTGATGAATGTGATCCAAAGATCAAAATAAGTAATAAAACAAAAAGTCATAGGCTAATCAATGAAGTTTTAGAAGTTCAGAATCCTGATGATTTTTTTGAATTATTGAAACGAAATAGAGTAATAGCTATTCGAAAAGAAAGAAAAGAAAAAATTGAAAGTTTAATAAATCAGGCATCTAAATCTTTAAATCTGAAACCTGACCTTTCAGAAGGATTACTAAATGAACTAACTGATTTAGTTGAATGGCCAGACTTAATTATTGGCAAATTTAGTGATGAATTTCTTGATCTTCCGGTTGAAGTTCTCTCAACAGTCATGAAAATTCATCAGAGATACGTTCCTCTTTTATTGAAAAACAAAAGTTTTTCTAAACTAGATTTAAGCTCTGAAAAAAATATTAGTACAACTTTCTGCGTTATTTCAAATGGTCTTGAAGAATCAAGTAATAATATTGCCAAAGGTAATGAGAAAGTATTGAGGGCAAGGTTTTCAGATGCAAAGTTTTTCGTAGAAAGTGACAAAAAAGTTGCTTCAATCGAAAGAAATGAAAAGCTTAAATCTGTTTCCTATTTGAAAGGACTTGGAAATATATTTCAGAGGGTAGAAAGGATAGAGGAAGTTACTAAAAAAATTCTTAAATTTTTAAATGATAAGTCTTTAGAAGAAAAAAAAATAATAGAAGCTGCTAAATACTGTAAAAACGACTTATGTAGCGAAATTGTTTTCGAATTCCCAGAGTTGCAAGGAATAATGGGTGGTAAATATCTCAAAAATGAAGGATTTAGTGATGATGTTTGTTTGGCTGTATCGGAACATTATTTACCCTCTTTTTATAAAGATGCTTTGCCCTCTACAAAATATGGTGCAATAGTTTCTATATCAGATAAGATTGAAACTTTAATAAGTATATTTATTTCTGGTAAGCGTCCAAGTGGATCATCTGATCCTTATGCTTTGAGAAGAAATTTGAATGGAGTGATTAAAATAATTTGGGATTATGAATTTGATTTGCCTTTAGATAATTTGTTTAAAGAACTTATTGAATTTTGGCAAATCGCATTCCCGAATTTGAACTTTTCAAAAGAGAAAGTTTTAAGTGATTTAAATGAATTTTTGGTTCATAGAATTGTTAGTCATCTCGAAGAAATATCACTAAGTAAAGAATTAATAAAGCCCTTTTTGTCTTCGGATGAATTTCCTCAAAAAAGGATATTAAATATTGTTGATCTAAAAAACAGAATTAATTCTATTGTCATTTTTAAAGAAAAAGAAACTTTTGTTGAAATCCAGAAGGTAATCACTAGGGTAAGCAAATTAGCTAAAAGAAGTAATCTATCAACAGAAGTTCTCTCAATAGGAGATTTTGTAAACACTAAACTTTTTGAAAAAGAATGTGAATTAAAATTATTTGAATTTATTAGAGAATTAGAAAAACTTTTTTCAACAGATTATTGCAATTATTTGAAACTTCTAAATTTATTCGAGAGTAATATAAATACCATTGAGGATTTATTTGATAATGAAAAAGGTGTTCTGGTAATGACAGAGGATATAAAAATAAGAAATAATCGACTTAATTTACTAAGTCTTGTTAGAAATTACTCTTTAAAGATTGCTGATTTTACACTTTTGAATTCTTAACTTTAATTCCGCCTTTAATTGCATATTTTTTAAGCATTTTTTCAACTTCTTTGTCTTCTCTAACCGCACTATCTACTGGCTTGTACTTTAATGGTGCCAATGCCTTACCTCTTAAAATCGAACCAAGAGTAAGCATCGTAAGTTTAATTTGCTGAATTGGTTTCATAGCAACAACTTTTTTATATAAATAGCTATCAAAAGTTAATCTTTGAACGTCCATATCATCACACATTTCCACAAAAGCCTCTCTAGCTGAATCATTTCTGTAAAAAATATTTTGAAGAATTTCTAATACCTTATATGTAGTTCCATATTTTTTGTCCCATTTCTTTAAGTAATTCTTTAAATCAATTTCTGAAGGGATAATTTCTCCATTTTTTGAAGCTTCAACTATTTCTTCTGCACACATTCTTCCACTTTTTGCAGCAAAATATATTCCTTCCCCAGAACTTTTAGTAACATAACCAGCAGCATCTCCTACTAATGCCATTCTTCCAACAACTCTTCGAGGTCTTGGATGCTCAGGTATTGGATGAGCTTCTACTTTAATAACTTCACCATTTACAAGCCTTTTTTTTGCCCTATTTCTTACACCTTCTTGAAGACCCTTGATTAATAATTGGTTTTTTTGCATTGTACCTGTCCCTACTGCGACATGATCGTATTTAGGGAATACCCAACCATAAAAGTCTGGAGAGACATCAGTTCCAACATACATCTCAGCGAGGTCTTCATAATAACTCATCTCCTCTTTGGGTAATTTAATTCTTTCCTGAAAAGCTATAGCCACCTTGTAATCACCTGCATCCATAGCTTTAGCAACTCTACTATTAGCCCCATCTGCACCAATTAAAAGATCTACTGTAAGTTCTTTGAGTTCACCTTTTTTATCTCCAGAAGAATAATCAGAATATGTAAGTTTATATGGACCTTGGTTATTGTTCCCAGTATCAATTGTAGTGACTAATCCATTAATTAATGTAGCTCCAAGTTCAGCCGCTCTGTTTCGCATAAAAGCATCCATTACTTCTCTTCTGCACATTCCTATGAATTCATTATCACTTTTGCCATAGACTTTATCTAAACTTATATCTACTTCTCTGTTTGAAGGAGATATCATTCTCATATGTCTTACTTTCCTATCGATAATTGATTCTGGTAAGTCAAATTCTTCTACCATGCAAAGAGGGATGGCTCCCCCACAGGGTTTTGCATTGTCTAATTTTCTCTCGAAGAGCCAAGTTTTTATTCCAGATTTAGCAAGTATTTCTGCAGCACATGAACCACTTGGACCTCCTCCAATGACAGCTACCCTCAACATACGAAAAAAAAATAATACTGTATCTAAAACCTACATCTTTTTTGCTTATAAAAGTGCATTTCTTAAAATAATAGTTAATATCGAAATATGTTTTCCAAATCCCTACTAAATATTGGAACAAAAAAAAGATATAAATCAATTTGATATCCCCCTTGCTAAGAGAACTTACTTAAATAATTCCAATTCAAGATTACTAAAAAAATTATTAATCTTTTCACCATTAATTTTTCTACTTTTTTCTCTCGCTATTGTTCGATTGATTAGAGAAATAGGATTTAAACCTCTAAGTAATGTCAATTTTTATACTGAGAGAAATCAAGATCATAGAATTTTGGGCCATTTACCCTACAAAGAAATTCCTAAGGATAAACTAGTTTTAATTGAGCCCAATATTGAAGTTCATATTGACATGCGTGAATCCCTTTTGAAAATGAGAGAAGAGGCAAAAAAAGATGGGATATATTTGGTCTTTTTAAGTGGTTATAGATCAATAAATTTACAAAACAATATTTTTTATTCTATAAAATCTATTAGAAACCAAGAAGCGGCAGAAAGAGCAAGAGTTTCAGCCCCTCCTGGATATTCTGAACATAGTACTGGTTTCGCAATAGATATTGGCGATGCTACTAAAAGAGAAACAGACTTTGAGACAGAATTCGAGAATACTGGCGCCTTTAAATGGTTAATAAAAAATGCAGCTAAGTTTCACTTTAAATTGTCGTTTAACAAAAATAATAAATATATAGATTACGAACCCTGGCATTGGAGATATGAAGGCTCAATTGAAGCTTTAAAGGTTTTTGAAATTTCAAATAAAAAATTATAAATCTTAGTGATTGATTAAATTATTCATTATGATTGTCTTTTTCGAAGTCTTAAAGATAAAATTCTCATAATAAGCATTCTTTGAGTTAGCCTTAATGTAGTCAATCAACTATTTATATAAATTTTATAAATGTCATCTTCAAAAAAAGAAATTAGAAATGTTGCAATTATTGCTCATGTAGATCATGGGAAGACAACTCTTGTGGACGCATTGTTATCGCAATCAGGAATATTTAGAGATAATGAAGTTATTCCTACATGTGTAATGGATTCGAATGATTTAGAAAGAGAACGAGGAATAACAATACTCTCAAAAAATACTGCAGTTAACTATAAAGACACCAGAATTAATATTATAGATACTCCTGGACATGCTGATTTCGGAGGAGAAGTCGAGAGGGTTTTGGGAATGGTTGATGGTTGTTTGCTGATTGTTGATGCAAATGAGGGGCCAATGCCTCAAACAAGATTTGTTTTGAAAAAAGCATTAGAAAAAGGACTTAGACCTATCGTCTTTGTAAATAAAATTGATAGACCAAGAGTTGTCCCAGAAATAGCAATTGATAAGGTTCTTGATTTGTTTTTAGAATTAGGAGCTGATGATGATCAATGTGATTTCCCGTATCTTTTTGGGAGCGGCCTATCAGGTTTTGCAAAAGAAGAGATGGAATCTAGTAGTGATAATATGATGCCTCTTTTTGAAGCTATCCTCCGACACGTACCACCTCCAGTAGGCGATTCAAAAAAACCTCTTCAGCTACAAATTACTACTTTGGATTATTCTGATTTTTTAGGCAGAATTGTGATAGGAAAGATTCATAATGGAACTATAAGAAATGGTCAACAAGCTAGTTTAATTAAAGAAAACGGAAAAACTATTAAGGGCAAGGTTAGTAAACTATTAGGATTCGAAGGATTGCAAAGAATTGATATTAATGAAGCATTTGCAGGAGATATCGTTGCTATTTCTGGTTTTGATGATGTCAATATTGGCGAGACTATAGCATGTCCAGATTCTCCTCATCCTCTACCTTTAATCAAAGTTGATGAACCCACCTTAAATATGACTTTTGTTGTAAACGATTCTCCATTCGCTGGCAAAGAAGGAAAATTTGTTACTAGCAGACAATTAAAAAATAGATTAGAGAGGGAACTTTTAACTAATGTTGCCCTCAGGGTTGAAGAAACTGATTCTCCTGACAGATTTTCAGTCTCTGGAAGAGGAGAATTACATTTAGGCATTTTGATTGAAACTATGAGAAGAGAGGGTTTTGAATTTCAAATCTCACAACCTCAAGTAATTTTTAGAGAAATTGATAATGTTGTATGTGAGCCTATAGAGACTTTGGTTTTAGATGTACCTGAAGCCTCTGTTGGTTCATGTATCGAGAAACTTGGATCGAGAAAGTCAGAGATGAAAAATATGCAGACAAGTTCAGATGGGAGAACTCAATTAGAGTTCCTTGTTCCATCAAGAGGTCTAATTGGATTTCGTGGCGAATTTGTAAGGATTACAAGAGGTGAAGGTATTATGAGTCACTCCTTTTATGAATATAAACCTAAAACAGGAGATTTTGAAACCAGGAGAAATGGAGTTCTTATTGCTTTTGAGGAGGGTGTGGCAACATTTTATGCTTTAAAGAATGCAGAAGATAGAGGAGTTTATTTTATTAAACCTGGAGTTAAAGTTTACAAGGGAATGATAATTGGAGAGAATAACAGACCTCAAGATCTTGAGTTAAATATATGTAAAACTAAACAGCTGACTAATATGAGGTCTGCAGGGGCAGAAGAACTTGATACTTTGCAATCACCTGTGGATATTACCCTTGAAAGAGCACTCGAATATATTGGCCCTGATGAAATGCTGGAGGTAACACCAGATTCTATAAGAATGCGAAAAATAGATAAGAAGAAAAAATATTAATAATTAATTTCATGAATGAAGAAAGTACAAAAAGTTATCATGAATCTCTTTTTATTGCTTTAAATCTTTTTAATAAGCATGAATGGTATGAGGCCCATGATGCTTTTGAAGAAATTTGGAATTCTGTTGATGGTGATGAGAGACAAGTTATTCAGGGAATATTACAAGTATCCGTTTCCCAATTTCATTTAAGTAAGGGTAATTTAAATGGAGCTACTATTTTACTTGGAGAAGGCTTAGGGAGAATAAAATCTAGAACCAAGATTAATTTAGGTATTGATCTAGAATTATTCTGCCAATGTTTGGAAGATTTATTGAGGAAGTTACAATACAAAGAGACTTTAAATAAGAATGATAAGCCTTTCTTGAAACCTATTTAATCAATATTAATCTCTTTTTATCTATGATTTTCTTTTTATTTTTTATCTCATTCTTTTTTCAAGAAAACATAATAATTAATTATTCTAAAGAAAGATGAACTTAAGAATTCAAAATGTATCCCTTTCAATCAAAGAAAGATTAATCGTAAATAATGTTTCTATTACTGTAAATCCAGGGGAAGTTGTAGGCTTGATGGGACCTAATGGTGCAGGGAAAACTACTACTTTTAATCTTGCGGTTGGGAATATTAGACCTGATAAAGGTCAAGTTTTAATGAATGGTAAAAATATAACTAATTTACCGCTCCCAATCAGATCAAGACTTGGGTTGGGTTATTTAACTCAGGAGGCGAGTATATTCAGAGAACTCACTGTTAAGGAAAATATAGATTTGGCTTTGCAGAATTCATCTTTTAGTTCAGCGGCAATTAGAAATAGAAGAGAACAATTAATCAATGAATTTAATTTGAATAAGTTTGTAGATAATTATGGTTATCAACTTTCAGGAGGAGAGAGAAGGAGGTGTGAAATAGCAAGAGCTCTCTCTGTAGGTAGAAAAGGGCCTAAATATTTATTATTAGACGAACCATTTGCGGGAATCGATCCTCTAGCTGTTAATGATTTAAAGAAACTAATTCTTACTTTAAGTAGTGGTGGTGTAGGGATTCTTATCACAGACCATAATGTGAGGGAAACCCTTTTAATTACTAACAAGTCATATGTTTTAAGTGAAGGAAAAATTTTAGCTTACGGATCATCAAGTGAATTAGCAGATAATCCAATAGTCAAGAAGTATTATCTTGGAAATGATTTTAAACTTTAGAATCCTTATTAAACATAAATAAAAACTTAATTATTAAAGATTTACTAAATTAGAGTGTTTTAAATTATTATTTGGTTGTCGTTAAACGTTAAAACTGGCTTAAATTTCTAGAAATGATATTAGATAATATTTTTAAAAATTTAATAAATGATCCAGTATCAGTCTTGGGTCTTTTAGTTTTTTATATTTTATTAGTTAATTTTCCAATATCTTTAGGTGCCGCTTTCACAAAGAAATCCTCTTCTATTGTAAGAATACTTACTATTTTAGTGAATGTTTTTATAACTTTACAGTTAATTTTTAGGTGGTCAATTTCTGGACATTTCCCAATTAGTAATTTGTATGAATCTCTCTATTTCCTTGCTTGGGGGATCTCAATGGGACAACTATTAATTGAAAGGGAATACCAATCTCCAATAATACAATCAATTGCAATACCTATTGAGTTGCTTACTGTGGCTTTTGCTTGTTTTGTTTTGCCTGACGAGTTGAAATTATCCTCCAGCTTGGTTCCAGCCTTAAGATCTAGTTGGTTAATAATGCATGTAAGTGTAGTAATGCTTAGTTATGCAGCATTAATAATAGGTTCTTTACTTTCAGCTTCTGTTTTGTTCGTTAATAAAAACAAACCTCTTCAAATTAGAAGTAGTTCTACAGGTATTGGAGGGTTCAAAATATCTAACAACTATCCTTTAAATGATTTGGTTGATCCTATTGAATTTTCTCATTCAGAAGAATTAGATACATTAAGTTATCGTTCTATCTTAATAGGTTTTGTTCTTTTAACTCTCGGTTTGATTTCAGGTGCAGTTTGGGCTAATGAGGCATGGGGGACATGGTGGAGTTGGGATCCAAAAGAAACATGGGCATTTATCTCATGGTTGTTTTATGCTGCTTATTTGCATATGAGAATTAGTAAAGGTTGGCAAGGACGAAGACCCGCATTATTAGCATCAACAGGTTTCTTAGTGGTCTTAGTATGTTATTTAGGAGTTAATTTTTTAGGTATAGGTTTACATAGTTATGGCTGGATATTTGGATGATTTTTAATCTCCTACAAAATTTATTGAGGTTCTGAAAGTACTTTCCCATTTTGTGCTTCTTGTGCAACTTTTCTTAAGTCATCACAGCCCTCTTTTAATGTTGGGTAAGCAAACATTCCACTACCTGCAATAAAACAATTAGCCCCAGCATCAGCACATTGTGAAATAGTCCAATTTGCTTTTATGCCCCCATCAACTTCAATGTCTATATTTAAGTTTTTTTCGATAATAAAGTTTCTTATTTTTCTGATTTTACTAAGCATTGTTGGGATATAAGCTTGTCCACCAAAGCCTGGATTAACTGTCATAATCAAAACATGATCAACCATATCCATAATATTCTCAATTATTTCAAATGGGGTATGAGGATTTAACGCAACAGATGGGGATCCTCCTAGGTCTCTTATTTTTCCAAGAACTCTATGCAGATGAATATTTGCTTCGGCATGAGCTATTACAACTCCTGGTTCACCATTAGTTCCTTTTGTAGCGTTTACATAAGATTCAAGCATTGTTTCACAATTGTATTGGCTCACCATTAATTGAGTTTCAAAAGGGACATTGCAATATTTCCTGCATGCAGCAATCATTTCAGGACCGAAGGTAAGATTTGGTACGAAATTTCCATCCATTACATCAAATTGAATTCTGTCTACTCCAGCTTCTTCGAGTTCTTTCACACACGCACCCATATTTGCCCAATCTGCTGGTAAAACAGAGGGAATTATTTGAATTGGCCTATTAACACCAGCTAAATTTGTTTGGTTTGACTCAGACATTTAATTTTTAAAATATTTAATAAAGATACTATATTTAGTTGTTTATTCCTAATTTCAAGTCACGGCCTGATAAAGTAACACCTGTAAAGAGTTAAAAAAAGCTTATTAGCATAATAATTCTCAAAAAAATGACATTTTTTATGAGATTATACTCAAAACCTTTTAGAAAATCCTCAAAAATTTAATTGTGAATCAAACTTTAATTCAAGAAATTCTCGAAGTCGTCGAGCAAGCAGCAATTGCCTCAGCAAAACTTACAGGACTTGGTCAAAAAGATGAAGCTGATGCTGCAGCTGTTGAAGCAATGAGATTGCGAATGGGCAAAATTGAAATGAAAGGAAAAATTGTTATTGGAGAAGGTGAAAGAGATGAAGCTCCTATGCTTTATATAGGTGAAGAGGTAGGGAGCGGAAGTGGTCCAGGGGTTGACTTTGCAGTGGATCCTTGTGAAGGAACTAATCTTTGTGCAAATAATCAACGAGGTTCTATGGCGGTTTTAGCTGCTTCTGATACCGGTGGTCTTTTTAATGCTCCTGATTTTTATATGAATAAATTAGCAGCCCCTCCTTCTGCGAAAGGGAAAGTAGATATTAGAAATTCTGCTACTGAAAACTTGAAGATTCTTAGTGATTGTTTGGATCTTTCTATTGATGAACTCACTGTTGTTGTAATGGATAGAACTAGGCATAAGGATTTAATTAAAGAGATTCGAGGCTGTGGGGCAAAAGTTCAACCGATTTCTGATGGAGATGTTCAAGCTGCTATAGCATGTGGTTTCGCTGGGACTGGAACACATTGCTTGATGGGTATAGGAGCGGCTCCAGAAGGTGTTATTTCAGCTGCCGCAATGAGAGCTTTAGGAGGACATTTTC
Source organism: Prochlorococcus sp. AG-418-F16 (assembly GCA_003214235.1). Lineage (GTDB taxonomy): Bacteria > Cyanobacteriota > Cyanobacteriia > PCC-6307 > Cyanobiaceae > Prochlorococcus_A. Next base: position 13,219 of record QCLW01000004.1, on the reverse strand, counting down.
AGGGACAACTAGTATATGATCCAGCAATTGCTCAAACTTCTGAATGGGCTGATTACACCAAAGAAGGAAATATAAAACGTTTAAACGAAATGGGCATAACAGATATAGATAAAATTTATGAGGCTAATGAACTGGCATCAGGAGAAAATGTTGTTTTCGCTGGAAGCGGAATAACTGATGGATTATTATTTAACGGAGTTAAATTTGAAAGGGATTGTGTTAGAACAAGCAGCCTAGTAATTAGTACATTGGATAGTACTGCAAGATTCACAAATACTGTCCACATAAAAGATGGTGCAAAAAATATCAGTCTTTAATAATTCACAATTGATTTTATGCATATTGTTGTCGTCGGACTAAGTCATCGCACGGCACCTGTCGAAGTGCGTGAGAAGTTAAGTATTCCTGACCAATCCATAACAGAATCATTGAAAGCCTTAAAAGCTTTTTCTGAAGTTTTAGAGGTGTCAATTTTAAGTACATGTAACAGGTTAGAAATATATGCCCTTGTAAAAGATAAAAATACTGGAATTTCATCTATTAAAGAATTTATCTCAAATTATTCTGGAATTATCTTTGAGGATTTAAATCCGCATCTTTTTTGCTTTAAACAAGAAGATGCGGTTTTGCATTTAATGAAAGTTTCGGCAGGACTCGATAGCCTCGTTTTAGGCGAAGGGCAAATCCTTTCTCAGGTAAAAAAAATGATGAGATTAGGTCAAGAGAATCAATCTACTGGGCCTATTCTTAATAGATTATTAACTCAATCTGTTAGTACAGGTAAAAAGGTTAGATCCGAAACAAATTTAGGAACTGGAGCTGTATCAATAAGTTCAGCTGCAGTAGAACTTGCTCAATTAAAAATTGGACAAGAAAAGGGGTTAGATGCTCTTGTTAGTTTGGAATCAGAGAAAGTTCTTGTAGTTGGTGCTGGACGAATGAGCAGGCTTTTAATCACTCATCTAAAATCAAAAGGATGTCATAAACTCCATCTTGTTAATAGAAATATTGATAGAGCATTAAATCTTGCAGTAGACTTTCCAGACTTAGAAATTGTTTGTGAAGGGTTAAACGAATTAGGTAAAAATATATCAATATCTACTCTTGTTTTCACTAGTACAGCTTCTGAAGTGCCAATAATTGATCTCGCTAAAATAGAAAAATTAAATTTGAGTAATAAACTTAAATTTATTGATATAGGTGTACCGAGAAATATATCTAATGATGTTAAAAATCATCAATTTGTAGAGTCATTTGATGTAGATGATTTACAAGAGGTAGTTTCAAGAAATCAAGAATTTAGACAGAAAATTGCAAAGGAAGCAGAATCTTTAGTAGAAGATGAAAGAATCATTTTTCTTGAGTGGTGGGCAAGTTTAGAGGCAGTTCCAGTAATTAATAAACTTAGATCAGATTTGGAGTTGATTAGAAAAGAGGAATTGCAAAAAGCACTTAGTAGGATGGGACCAGATTTTTCCGCTCGAGAAAGAAAAGTTGTGGAAGCTCTTACTAAAGGAATTATCAATAAAATTCTTCACACACCTGTTACTAAGTTAAGAAGTCCTCAATCAAGAGAAGAAAGACAAGCTTCTTTAAAAATTGTTGAAAAATTGTTTTCTTTAGTAGAAGAGGATAAAAATAGCTAAATTTTCTGAATTTATATTAAGTTTTTCAAGTGATTTCTCGAAATACCTTTGTAAACTGACCATTCCTATTTCTAAATCTACCCATAATCAGTTACTTTAAATAATTGTATATACCTCCATTAGATTGAATGAAGCGTGTGTTGGCAATCATCCTCGGAGGAGGAAAAGGTTCTAGACTTTACCCCTTAACAAAAATGAGGGCGAAACCTGCTGTTCCATTAGCCGGAAAGTATCGTTTAATTGATATCCCAATTAGTAATTGTATTAATTCAGGTATTGAAAAAATGTACGTATTGACACAGTTCAATAGTGCATCTCTTAATAGACATATAGGAAGAACTTATAATCTAAATGGACCTTTTGGTCAAGGATTTGTGGAGGTCTTGGCCGCTCAACAAACACCTGATAGTCCAAAGTGGTTTGAAGGTACTGCTGATGCTGTAAGAAAATACCAATGGTTATTTCAAGAATGGGATGTTGATGAGTATTTAATATTGTCAGGCGATCAACTTTATAGAATGGATTACAGTTTATTCGTTCAACATCATAGAGATAATGGTTCTGATTTAACTGTTGCCGCGTTACCTGTTGATGAAGCTCAAGCAGAAGGTTTTGGCCTCATGAGAACAGATAATTTAGGAAATATTAAAGAATTCAGTGAAAAGCCTACTGGAGATAAGTTGAAGGCAATGGCTGTTGATACTTCAAAATTTGGATTAACTAAGGAATCAGCAGCAGAAAAACCTTATCTTGCCTCTATGGGTATTTACGTTTTTAGTAGAAATACTCTTTTTAATCTTCTAAATAAATTTCCTAGTTATACAGATTTTGGTAAGGACATAATTCCTGAGGCTCTTAAAAGGGGTGATACTTTAAAAAGTTATGTATTCGATGATTATTGGGAAGATATAGGAACCATTGGAGCATTCTTTGAGTCAAATTTAGCGTTAACAGAACAACCTAAACCCCCATTTAGTTTTTATGATGAAAAATTTCCAATTTATACAAGACCTAGATTTCTCCCTCCCTCTAAGCTTGTAGACGCTCAAATTACTGATTCAATAGTCTGTGAAGGTACAATCTTGAAGTCTTGCAGTATTTTGCATTGTGTTTTAGGTGTAAGAAGCAGGATTGAAAGTGACTCCATTCTTGAAGACACTTTAGTAATGGGAGCGGATTTCTTTGAATCCCCAGAAGAAAGAATTGAACTAAAAAAAGGAGGAGGAACACCACTTGGTGTAGGTCAAGGTACTACTGTAAAAAGAGCGATTCTTGATAAGAACGCAAGGATAGGCGACAATGTCGTGATTATTAATAAAGATCGAGTGGAAGAAACAGATAAGCCAGAATTAGGTTTCTACATAAGAAATGGAATTGTTGTAGTTGTTAAAAATGCAACTATTGCAAACGGAACTGTAATTTAAATAATTTTCGATCATTTTTCGCTGACATAAGTGTTTTTTTTGAGCAATTTTGTTGAGTTGTAGTCAAAATGTATTTATTGAGTTTTTTATTTGTTTATGTCCAAGGCGCATTTTGGTTTAATAGGTCTTGGTGTCATGGGGGAGAATTTAGTTCTAAATGCAGAAAGAAATGGATTTTCTAGTGTAGTTTTTAATAGAACTTACTCAAAAACGGCAGAATTTTTAGAAGGTAGAGGGTTAGGGAAGAATATAGAGGGAGCTAAAACTCTTCAAGAATTTGTTAATAAACTTGAGAGACCTAGAAGAATTTTAATGATGGTTAAAGCTGGATCTGCAACAGATGCTGTTATTGATAATATTTCTGGATTTCTTGAGGAAGGCGATTTATTAATTGATGGTGGTAATTCTCAATTCAAAGATACAGAAAGAAGGGTAAATACTCTCGAAAGTAAAAGTTTTGGATACATAGGTATGGGAGTCTCCGGAGGAGCTAAAGGTGCTCTTGAAGGGCCAAGTATGATGCCAGGAGGTACTAAGTCCTCTTACGATGCAATAGAAAGCTTATTAACTAAAATGGCTGCCAAAGTTGAAGATGGGCCATGTGTTGCATATGTTGGACCAGGCGGTTCGGGCCATTTTGTAAAAACTGTTCATAACGGCATCGAATATGGAATTGAGCAGATACTCGCAGAAGCTTATGACCTTATGAAGAGAGTCAAAGGTATGGATGGACAGCAGATGTCCGAGGTTTTTGGTATTTGGAATAATACTGATGAATTAGCTTCTTATCTTGTTGAGATAACAGAGATTTGTCTAAATACAAAAGATGAAATGACTGGAGATGATGTTGTGGAGAAAATATTGGATAAAGCTGGCCAGAAAGGTACTGGGTTATGGACTGTTGTAAGTGCTTTAGAACTTGGGGTTTCAGTTCCAACTATTTATGCTTCTTTAAATGCCAGAGTAATGAGTTCTTTAAAAGATCAACGTAGTGAAATTGAAAAAACTATTCCATCCAAAGATATAGATGATTTCGATTTAGGAGATATTTCAGATGGAATGAAACCTTTATTTGATGCTGTTGTCCTTGCCACTATAGCTAGTTATGCCCAAGGGATGGATATCTTAAGAGAAGCATCGTCTGTCTATAATTATGATCTTAATATGCCATCAATTGCTCAAATATGGAAAGGAGGTTGCATAATTAGATCAAAGTTATTAAGTAAAATTCAAGACGCTTATAAAAAGGACCCTAACCTTAAAAATTTAATTTTTGATGATTGGTTCAATAAAGAAATTGCAACAAGATTAGATAACTTAGCTAATGTAGTTTCTTTATCTACAAAGGCTGGCATACCAGTTCCCTGCCTATCTAGTACTTTAGATTACTTGAATAGTTATAGAACAAATAGACTTCCTCAGAATCTTGTTCAGGCAATGAGAGATTGTTTTGGCTCTCATACTTACGAAAGAATTGATAAAGAAGGTAGTTTTCATACTGAATGGATGAAATGATTGAAAAGGTTAAAAATGGATATACGGTAAACATTTACAAAGACAAGATAGAACTGTCATTGGCAGTTTTTAAGTTCATTGAAAGCCAAATTATTCAAACATTAAAAAAGAAAGATAGATTCAAATTTTGTGTGAGTGGAGGTTCAACTCCTAAGTCTATTTATCAACTTCTTTCAAATAGTGATATTAGTTGGGATAAGGTTGATATCTTTTTAGGAGATGAAAGATGTGTTGATCCAAATTCCGAATTAAGTAATTCCTTAATGTTGAAAAATTCATTGTTAACGAATTTCGGAACTAAAGCATTTTTTTACGAAATTTTCAATGATTTAAAAGCTGATGATGAAGCTATTAAAAATCTATTTATTTCTAAATTATTTGAAAAATGCGGATCAAATTCCCCATCTTTTGATTTAACTTTATTAGGTCTTGGAGATGACGGTCATACTGCGTCATTATTCCCCTATCAAAAAAATAATTATGTAGATGATTTTGTGATTTTTAATGAAGGTAAAGGTTTAAAAAGAATTTCATTAACTCCAAAGGTTCTTTCAGCCTCATCTAAGATAGTATTTTTGGTTAGTGGAGCCTCTAAAAAACTTGCTCTCGAGAGGTTATTAGATGAAAAGGAGTCTACCGACAGAACTCCATCAAAATTAATTAAATCTAGTAATCAAATTTTAATATTTTGTGATCATGAGTCAGCAAAAGAATTAGAAATTTAGTTAAAGTCTATTAATAGACAAATTTATTTAATGAGTAAGAAAAAAATTTTATTCCAGAAAAAGGAGTTCGATCGTTGGAAAACATTAAATGACACTGTTATGGGCGGATCAAGTTCAGCTTTTTGTGAAATTTCAAATTCTGGGTTGTTACTAAAGGGTAATATTGTCGAGAAAGCAGGTGGATTTGTTAGTTGTAGATCATCTATATATAAACCTTCTTTAAATGTTTCTGAATATTCATCCTTTGAATTAACTATTGATGGACAAGGAAGAACTTTTAAATTTGCGGTCGCTTGTGAAGATGATCTTCTTGGACTAACCGAATTTATTCCGGGGGGACTCAGGTGGATTAAATCATTCCCAACAAAAAAATTCGGAACAACAAATGTTCAAATTCCTTTTAGTTCGCTTAAACCTTCAGTAAGAGCTAATAAGGTACGTTTCCCATTTAAATTCAAAGCATCTAAAATTAAAAGATTGCAACTATTACACTCTAAGTTTGGTGATGATGGACTACTTAATAATGAGTTTAAGCAGGGTTCGATAAAAGTTTTAATTAAATCAATAAGTGTTATTTGAAAATTTGCCTAAAAATATAGAGAGCTTAATCGCTAAGTCAGCAGACTTAACAAATAAACCTTTTGTTCATTCTGTCGTGAAAATAAATGGTGAATACGAACTCGAAGAGGAAGATATTGATTTGACGGTTAATATTTTATGTCGAGATAAAGAAGGTAAAAGATTAGAAATATATGATCTTGAATTAGAACTTTTTAAATCAAATAAAGAGTTGGTTTTAGTCATCTCTAAGCTTAATTTCCCTGATGAACCAATATTATGGAGTGGAGTTAAAACATTATGGATGGATAGCAATAATGGAAAAAAATGTAACTCACCAAAATACAGCGCTAGATTGGAAAATTTAGCAAATAGGATAAAAAATTTTATTGATTAAGAAAATAAAATATGAGCTGATTTATAAATCAGTAACTGCGCCTAAACTTGATGTGCTTACGATCCTAGAATATTTTGAAAGTATCCCTCTTTTGTATTTTTGTGTAGGTTTTACCCAATCTTTTTTTCTTTTTTCTAATTCTTCGTCAGATAAATCAACTTCAATTAGTTGTTTTACAGCATCTACGGTAATTAAGTCACCTTGTTTTATTAGAGCAATATTTCCGCCAACAGCAGCCTCTGGTGCTATGTGGCCCACAACTAGACCATAAGTACCCCCGCTAAATCTTCCATCCGTAATTAAAGCTACCTTCTCACCTAGTCCTTGGCCAACAATAGCAGATGTTGGGGCTAACATTTCTCTCATACCTGGCCCTCCTACAGGCCCTTCGTTTCTAATAACAACAACATCACCAGCTTTAATATCGTTATTTAATATCGAGTTTAAACAATCCTCTTCACTTTCGAATATCTTTGCTGGACCAGTTAGAACAGGGTTTTTAACCCCGCTAATTTTCGCTACAGAACCTTCGCTTGCCAAGTTGCCTTTTAAAATCGCTAGATGTCCTTTTTTATAAAGAGGGTCATCTATTTCTCTTATGACATTTTGATTCGCTGGAGGCTTATCTGGAATTTTTCGCAAGTATTCTGATATAGTTTTGCCTTCAATGTTTTTACATTCACCATGAATTAATCCTGCATTCAATAGTATTTTCATTACTTGTGGAATCCCGCCTGCATTATGAAGATCCACCGTCACATATTTACCACTCGGTTTAAGGTCGCAAATAACGGGGACTTTTTGTCTTATTCTCTCAAAATCATTAATATTGATATCTATTCCTGCAGTATTTGCAATGGCTAAGATATGCAATACCGCATTTGTTGAACCTCCAATTGCCATAATTACTGATATCGCATTTTCAAATGCTTTCTTAGTCATTAGGTCTAGAGGTCTGATATCTTTTTCTATTGCAGAGACTAATATCTCAGCACTTTTATCTGCACTTAGTTCTTTTTCAAGATCTTCAGCAGCCATAGTTGAACTGTGAGGAAGACTTAAACCTAATACTTCTATAACCGCAGACATTGTATTAGCTGTAAACATCCCTCCACAGCTACCAGCACCAGGAATACAATTTTTCTCAACTTGGAGTAGCCTTTCTTCATTAATTTTGCCTGATGTTAATTGTCCTACAGCTTCAAATGCACTAACAACAGTAAGATCTTCTCCATGTAATTTTCCTGGTTTAATTGTCCCTCCATAAATGAAAATTGAGGGAATATTCATTCTCGCAATTGCTATCATGGCACCTGGCATATTTTTGTCACATCCACCTATAGCAAGCACTCCATCCATACTCTGAGCATTGCATGCTGTTTCTATTGAATCAGCAATAACTTCTCTTGAAACTAGGGAATATTTCATACCCTCTGTTCCCATAGAAATGCCATCACTTACGGTGATTGTTCCAAACATTTGAGGCATCCCACCGGATCTTCTAATTGACTCTTCAGCTCTGAGAGCTAACTTATTTAAACCAATATTGCATGGTGTTATGGTGCTATATCCATTTGCAACTCCAATAATAGGTTTATTAAAATCTTCATCATTAAATCCAACAGCTCTTAACATAGATCTGTTAGGGGATCTTTGCACTCCTTGGGTTATTGCAGATGATCTGAGTTTATTCATATTTATTTGAGAACCTTTTTTATTCTATTGCCCCAACTCTTCAAGTTGTTTCCTCACATCAGCAATTGCAGAATTAAGTTGCTCAACTTTCTTCTCCAGATTCTCTCCCTCAACTTCATTTATATTTTCATTTGAATCAATCGCTTCAGAGCCGTCTTGAATTCTGGAGGAATACATCATTGCTTTTTGTTTTTTTTCCTCCTTTCTTTTGTCTGCTTCAGATATTAACCACCAAGCTAGACCTGCTGCTCCAATAAAAGCACCGCTTATTAATGATAAAAGATTATTTGAAGACGAATCTCTGTATTCAGACATTGGTAAAATATTTACTCCTACATTATATATTAGTTCTTATCTCGAAATATAGTACTCAAACGCAATAAAGGATTCCCAATACCCGGCATCAAAAATGTTGTCTTTTCGTCTTCCTCATCTATGCATGAGGTGTAGATGACCTGATTAGGGAATAATTTCGCGATTTCATTTAACCCTTTATTGGAGCAAATAGCAGTTATTAATAAAATCCTATTGGAATCAACTCCTAACTCCTTTAATTTTAATAAAGTCTCTATTGCTGTGGATTTTGTCGTTATTTGTTCCGAATAAAAAATAATTCCTTCATTTGATTCAATACTTTTAGGTATTTCTCCTAGTGAAAGGGTCGAATTAGGAATTACTTCTTTAGATCCGAACCAAAGAGATAAGCCTTCGGGCATCATTGCGAGCACTTTTATTGGATAATCATTATTAATAAAATATCCATCAGTATCCCCATTATAAGTAGTTACTATTTCTTTTTTATATGGCAACCAATTTCGTAATGCTTCATACGTAAGCCATTTACCTAATTGTTCATATCCTGTTGAGTACAAAATATTTGGAGTGTTTTTTTCTCGCAATATTGAAAGCCAATGTTTTATTAATGGATGAGGAGGAACAATAACCTTTAGTGACATTGCCATATATTTTCCTTTAAGATACTTCTACAAACTTTAAATACCTAAGTTCTAAAATACAGTCTTATTATGATTAAATCAATTAATTTCTCAACTCTAAAGAATGCATTAATTACGTTACTATTCGTTGGAATTTTATTTTTTAATTCTGTAAATTCTGCATGGGCTAAACGTCCTCCTGAGATTAGAAACCAACAAGACCTTGATTTAGAACCAGATATGCATGGTCAAGACTTAAGTGGTAACGAATTTGTTAAATATGATTTGAATGGATTTAATTTCAGTGAAAGTAATTTGGAGGGTGCGGTATTTAATAATAGTAAATTGCAAAACTCAAAGTTTACGGGTGCCAATTTAAGAGACGCACTTGCCTATGCAACAGACTTTACAGATGCAGATCTTTCAGATGTTAATTTTACCAATGCTTTATTAATGGAGAGTAATTTCGACGGAGCAAAAATAGATGGCGCTGATTTTACGGATGCTGTTCTTAGTCGTACACAACAGAAACAATTGTGTGCTATTGCTAATGGCACAAATAGTTCTACAGGAGAGAGTACAGAATATAGCTTAGGATGTTAATCATTTAGTATGAAAAAGAAAATACCAGTAATAGTAGTTTCAGGATTTCTTGGTTCCGGTAAAACAACTTTTCTTAGATATTTATTAAAAGAGAGTAATAAAAAATTTGGTTTAATAATCAATGAATTTGGTGATGTTGGAATTGACGGTGATTTGATTAAAAGTTGTGATAAATGTGATAAATCTGAAGACGACTGTGTAATCGAATTAAACAACGGATGTTTATGTTGTACTGTTCAAGATGATTTTGTTCCGTCAATAAAAGCACTCCTTGAATTTAATCCTCCTATCGATTCAATAATTATTGAAACAAGTGGCTTGGCACTGCCAATCCCCTTAATTCAAGCTCTTAACTGGCCTGAAATAAGGTCTTTAATATATCTCGATGTAGTAGTAGGGATTGTAAACGGAGAAGCAATGCTTAATGGTTCACCAATTAATGATTTAAATAAAATAACAAAACAATATAATGAAACCGATAAAATTGATCACAATGCCTCTATAGATGAACTTTTTGAGGAACAATTAGAAGTTTCTGATATCGTTTTAGTCTCTAGATCAGATATCTTAAATGAAGATCAATTTGATTTTGTAAAAAATAAAATCCAAGGCAGTCTAAACTCATCTGTGCCAGTCCTTAAATCCAAAAATGGTAAAATTGATTTAAATTACCTATTTGATTTTAATTTTACAAAAGAGACTTATAAAGAATTTCTAACGGAAGAACATGATCACAATCATGTTGAGCTTGTATCAGATTCAATTAAATTAAATTATTTCCTTGAAAAAAATGACTTTGAAAAAGAGATGTCAAAAATCTTGGATGAATTGAATATCCTTCGAATAAAAGGACGCATATGGATACCAAACAAATCATTACCTTTACAAATACAAATAGTTGGAAAAAAAATTAATACTTGGTTTGAAGAGGCTCCAGATCATTGTTGGAGACCAAATGATAATGCTGGCCTTGAATTAGTCATAATTTCATTAGATGAGAAATCGATAAAAACTTTTAATAGGAAAATTAAAGAGAAATTTAAGATTTTAAGTGACCCAACAAAGGCTGATCCCATGAAAGTTGCTGAAATAACAATCAGAACTATGGAAAGATGCGTTCCTGCATCTGTTCCTGGAATAGTTTTCTTATCAGGAGGATTAAGCGAAGAAGCTGCTTCTGTTTATTTAAATAATATGAACACTCTTTACAGGAAAGCTTTATGGAATGTTTCATTCTCCTATGGAAGAGCATTACAGCACTCATGCTTAAAGGCCTGGAAAGGAAGCGACGTTGAAGGAGGTCAAAAAGCCTTAATAGCAAGAGCCCAAGCAAACTCTGAAGCTTCAAAAGGTGCCTATGTGGCAGGATCTCAACCTTCATCTGATGAGCAATTGTTTGTAGCAAGCTACACTTACTAACTAAAAAATTCTAAAAATGTACTCTGGGTCATAAAATTAGTTCCTATAATTTAGTATTTTGTATATTTAATAACGTGACATTTGATACCTCTTTGTACTAAACTCGCGAAATCAAGTGCTTTGTATAGCATCTAACTTATTTTAATTATGGCCCTCGTTCCACTAAGACTACTTTTAGATCACGCTGCTGAGAATGGTTACGGTATTCCAGCTTTCAATGTTAATAATCTTGAGCAAGTTCAAGCAATCATGGAAGCAGCCCATGAAACTGATAGTCCTGTAATCCTACAAGCTTCAAGAGGGGCAAGAAGTTATGCAGGAGAAATTTTCCTTCGTCATCTAATTCTTGCCGCAACTGAAACCTATCCAAATATTCCAGTCGTAATGCACCAAGACCATGGTAACGAGCCATCTACATGCTATTCAGCAGCAATAAATGGTTTCACATCAGTAATGATGGATGGTTCTCTAGAGGCAGATGCAAAAACACCAGCTAGTTACGAATATAATGTTGCAGTCACTAAAAAAGTAGTGGATTTTGCTCATTCGGTTGGGGTTAGTGTTGAAGGAGAATTAGGATGCTTGGGTTCATTAGAGACAGGAAAAGGTGAGGCTGAAGATGGTCATGGATTTGAAGGTGAACTTTCTACAGACATGCTTTTGACTGATCCTGATGAAGCTGCGGATTTTGTTGCTAAAACAAAAGTTGATGCTTTAGCTATTGCTATAGGTACAAGTCATGGTGCTTATAAATTCACGAGAAAACCTACAGGAGAGGTTCTTGCAATAAGCAGAATTGCTGAAATTCATAAAGCACTTCCTAATACCCATCTTGTAATGCATGGATCTAGTTCAGTTCCGCAGGAATGGTTGGATATCATTAACAAATATGGTGGTGAAATTCCTCAAACATATGGTGTTCCTGTTGAAGAGATTCAAGAGGGAATAAGAAATGGAGTCAGGAAAGTTAACATTGATACAGACAACAGGCTTGCTTTCACTGCTGCGGTAAGAGAGGCGGCATTTGCTGACAAGGCAAACTTCGACCCAAGACATTTCAACAAACCTGCTAGAAAATACATGAAGCAAGTTTGTCTTGATAGATACAAGCAGTTCTGGTGTGAAGGTCAAGCAAGTAAGATCAAACAAAACAGCACTAATTATTTTGCTGATCTTTATGCAAAAGGTGATTTAGATCCAAAAGTAAAAGCTACTGTTTAATTCCTAGCCAAGTTAAACAAAAAAGACCTCCAAACTTGGGGGTCTTTTTTATTTCAATATTAATGATTTTAAGGTAAAGAGACCATCAGTTCCACCAATTGCTATATCACACGCTCGCTCTGGATGAGGCATTAAACCTAAAACATTTCCCTGTTCATTAGTTATGCCTGCGATATCGAATGAGGATCCATTAGGATTATTTTTGTATTTCAAAGCAATCAATTCATTATCTACAAGTTTCTTTAAAGTATCAGAATCACAATGATATCTTCCTTCCCCATGCGCTATTGGCAAATTAATAGATTGTTTTTCATCACTATTATTAAACCAACCTCCTTTTGAAGAAACAATATCAAGTTCAACATCATCACAGATGAAATTTAGATTTTTATTTGCAACTAGGGCACCAGGCAAAAAACCTGATTCTGTCAAAATTTGAAACCCATTACATATTCCTAAAACTCTTTTTCCGCTTTTAACAAAGTCATCCAAGGCATTTATCAATGGAGAGAATCTCGCAATTGCTCCGCATCTTAAATAATCACCATAGCTAAATCCTCCAGGTAAAACTATTGCATCCACATCACTTAAATCTGAAGACTCATGCCACAAATATTTTGTTCTTATGTCTAAACAACCTTCCAATGCCCATGAAACGTCACGATCACAATTAGATCCAGGAAAGACTACAATTCCTACAGTGAAATTATCCATTTTATAATTTTTCTAGTGAATACTCATAATCTTCAATGACAGTATTTGCAAATAACCTATCACACAATAAATCAATTTTTTCTCTAACTTCGTTTTCCCCATTACCTTCTATTTTCACTTCAATCATTTTTCCTATACGTAATGATTTTATTCCCTCGGCTCCAAGTTTTATAGAAGCAGACTTGGTAGCTTCCCCTGCTGGATCTAAAACTGAGGGTCTTAGTCTTACAAAAACTTTTACAGCAAACTGGTCCAATTAAAAATTAATTTCTACTAGAAGATTAGTTTAAATTTTAATAAAAAGTACTCTTGATTAATAAACAAATATTTTTGCTTTAAGGTTTTCTGAACTATTAAATATTTATGT
>QCLW01000003.1 GCA_003214235.1 Prochlorococcus sp. AG-418-F16 | reverse complement strand
AAAACTAAAGCAATATTCTTTTTATGATTAATCCACTTAACAAATATTATTTTATATAGAGGTTTATTTTCATTCCTAAAAAATAATGATAAATATTTTATTTTATCATTTTTAAAGATATTATTGTTTTCTTTTTGCCTATTCTTTGAATAATCAATAATACTAGAGATTGAATTGATACTGAGAGAATCATAATTATTAATTTTATTATATACCTGTCTTTGTATTACTAAATCTAAATATCTCCTCAGTGGTGAAGTACATTGTAAATACATTGATAGTCCTAAGGACTCATGAATGCCAGGCTTAGTTGTAATATAACTTCTTCCCATATATTGTTTTAGTAAAATATATTTTATCTCACTATTTTCATATTTATTAAGTATTTCATATGGATTGCAATTTATTTTTTGTATTCTATATGCAGCCGCTAAATTATATTTATTTATAAATAAACTTGTGACATGACCCATTAAAATCATTGCTTCAGCAACAATAATGTGCGCTATTGTTTTTTCTGATTTATTTAATATAATTTTATCCTTATATAATTTTATTTTAGTATTAGTACTTTCAAAGATAATTGCCCCTTGTTTCTTTCTATAAGCAATACTTTTTTCTAATAAATTTTTAATTTCAACTAATTCTATTTCTTCTTTAGGCTCTAATTCCAATATTTCATTCGCATCTTCATATGTTAATTGATATTTCGGTTTTATAATCGCTTCAATTATTTCATAATTATGTATTGAGCCATCTTCGTTGAATTCTATTGCTGCACTTATAGTTTCTGAAATTTTATTTTGAGCTAGATTTGCTTTATTAAGAATTTCTGCTGGTAGCATTGGGTGATATTGATCTGTCAAATATAAACTACTATTTTTCCTTCTTGCATCAAGATCAATATTAGAGTCATGCAAAAATAACTTGCATGGATTACTAATGTGTATCCATAGCTTTTTTATATTTCCTTCTTTTATTTCTAGAGAAATAGCATCATCTACTTCATATGGATCTTCAGAATCAATAATATATGTTTTTAAACTAGTTAAATCTTTCAAATATTTGAAATATTAATTATTGAGCTAACTATATCCAATATGAAACTAGCCTTCAGGATTTACAAAGGGTAAAAGAGCAACTATTCTTGCTCTTTTTACAGCTAAAGTAAGATCTCTTTGTTGTTTTGATGTTAATCCAGTCATCCTTCTTGGTAATATTTTACCCCTCTCAGTAATGAATTTCTTGAGAAGTTCTACATCCTTATAGTCAATAGGATCTCCTGGTTTGATTGGTGATAGTTGTTTTTTAAAAATTGAATTAGGCATGATTTAATTTGATTACTTTATTTCTTTGTGAATTGTCATTCTGTTTAAATGAGGATTAAACTTTTTTAGTTCTAATCTTTCAGTTGTATTTCTTCGATTCTTTTCAGTAGTATATCTTGAGACCCCATTCGATCTCTTAGGGTCTGTGCTTGTCCTAGCTTCAGTACATTCCAGGGTCACTACAACTCTTGTCCCTTTTTTGGCCATTTTATTTAATACTTTAATGTATAATTTTCTATTGTACATCTTCAACAAACTTTTTTGAAGATGCACTAAATACTTTTACCATCATTGCATAAAAACTATATATGAAAGTTTCTCAAAATTGGTTGAATAATTTAGTTGAAATAACTTCTACTCCTGAAGATCTCTCTGAGAAATTATCTATTGGTGGATTTGAGGTTGAATCACTAGAAGATTGTTCAGAAAATGTAAATGGTGTTGTATTAGGTAAGGTTTTATCTGTTTTAAAACATGATGGATCTGACAAACTCTCTATTTGCAAAGTCGATATTGGTACTTCAAAGAATTTACAAATTATCTGTGGTGCGAACAATATTAAACCAAATATTTATGTTTATGTTGCTACTGTCGGTGCAAAATTAAATGCAGTGAATTTAACTATTAAAAGAACCGAAATTAGAGGTGTCATGAGTGAAGGAATGATATGCTCATTGCATGAACTGGGTTTAGAGAACTCTAGCGAAGGGATAGAAATTATTGATGAAGATTTAGCCCTAAAACATGAATTAGGCACTCCAGGATCTGATTTGCTTCAATTAAATGATTTTATATATGATTTAGCAATTACAGCTAATAGACCTGATGGAATGTCGGTTATTGGTATAGCTCGCGAAATTTCTGCACTTTTAGAATCAAAATTAAATTTTCCAGTATTAAAACATAAATACAATATTCATTTACTTAAAGAAATTAAACTATGCCCAGAAGCCATAACATCAGATTGCATTTATACAATAACCTGTATTGATGGCATAAATGGAGAAAAATTATCCCCAAAATGGTTACAAGATCGTATAGAAAAATCAGGTATAAAATCGATTAATCTTTTAGTTGATTTAACAAACTATATTCTTTTAGAACAAGGCCAACCTTTGCATGCGTTTGATAAGGATAAACTATCAAACCTAATTGGAAAGGAAGTATCTCCAGAAGATTTCTCTGTAAGGAAAGCGAATAATAACGAAAGCCTAGTATGCTTGGATGGTAAAAAATATGACTTAAATGAAAATATCACAGTAATTACTTGTTACGATAAACCGGTAGCTATTGCTGGAGTGATAGGTGGTCTAGAGACTTCTGTAACCAACAGTACTTCATCAATTTATCTTGAAGGCGCTGTTTTTAATCCAGTTATTATAAGAAAATCTTCAAAGGCTATTGGAATAAGAACAGAATCTAGCAGTAGATATGAAAAAGGGATTTCATCTAAAAATACAATAGGTGCAGTTACTAGGGCAATTAATCTTTTAGAAGAATATTTTGCGGTTAATTTACCAATCATCAATACTTCGAATTTAATAAATAATGTCGATGTTTTTATAAAATTACGGAGGAATCGTATACATAAAATTCTTGGTCCATTAATCATCAACGATCAATTTGAAAAAAGAAAATTATCTGATACTGAAATAGTTGATAAATTAACACTCATAGGTTGTACTCTAAAGAGTAAAGAATATGGCTGGGATGTAGCAGTAATTCCTAGTAGATCACAAGATTTAATAAGAGAAATAGATTTGATTGAAGAAATTGCGAGATTAATAGGGTACGACAGATTCGACTTAAACCTTCCTAATCCAATTAAGCCTGGAAAATTATCAACAGAACAATTGGTTTTGAGAAAAGTTAAAAATGGTTTTATAGAAAATGGTTTTAACGAAGTACTTAGTTATTCACTTGTTCCAGAAGATAAAGATACACTTATTAAGATTTCTAATCCTTTGTTATTAGAAACTAGCTGCCTTAGAAATAATATCTGGAATGAACATTTGGAGATTGTAAACCGTAATATAAAAGCTGGACAGACAAGTTGTTATGTATTTGAAATTGGAAATGTTTTTTATAAGAATAACGACCTCATACAAGAAGAAGTACTGAATGGAGCCATTTATGGCAATAGTAAATTTGGAAAATGGTCAGAATTAAGCAAGGATAATGATCTTAATTATTACCAAGCTAGAGGAAAGTTAAAAGAGGCGTTATCCTGTTTGAATATTAAAATTGACGATAAACCCACTAATTCAATTGATTTTCTCCATCCAGGAAGAACAGCGAAATTATTTATTGAAGGGAAAGATGCGGGATATTTTGGTGAAATTCACCCTAATCTAATATTAGAGAAGAAGTCATTAAAAAAAGTTTATTTATTCAGCATAAATGTCACAAACCTTTTGGGAGCTAGTACAAGAAAAAATAAATGGATACCACTATTTAAGCAATACCCAATTGTTCCAAAAATGGAAAGGGATATTAATTTTATTTTTAGTAAGAAATATTTAATTAGCGAAATAACATCAGAAATAAGAAAAACAGGGAAAAATCTTTTAGAAGATGTAAATTTAATTGATGTTTATAAGGATATTAATCTTGGAGAAGATTTTGTAAGTTATACATTTCGATTATCTTATAGAGATAAAGATAAAACATTACTTGATTCAGATATTTCTTTAATTCACAAAAATATCATTTCTAAAGTAGAAAAAAGGTTTAACACTAAATTGAGAAATTAGCGTTATTAACCGTCTCATATAAGACTACTATATAGTCTAGTTATAATTCTTATATAAGATAAGCAATAATCCTATAAATCCGTTTAATATTGTATGATTTATTCATGATCAATTTACTTTCTTTTTTACTATCTTCATTGCTCTGGGTACAAGTTCCCCAATGGTCAGACGATTGGTCAAAATGTTCAGTTGACGTTCCTGACACATCATGTCATTGGTACATAACCGCTCCAGACAATACTTTTGGTGAGGGCTTTGATTGGGCTAGCGCTCCTTGGTTCGATGCTAATGGTTTAAGTGATGTTCCAAGTATTGACAAGCAAACAGCTATTCAGAAACTCCAATCCAAGTAGTACTGTCTTTAAGGCAGTTCATATAGTAATAAAAGCTTGTTATAGCATAAGTTTTTAGGTATTGATAATTTATTGGACATTGAAAGGACATAATTTATTGATTTATTAATCATTTTTTTATTTTTTTATAGAATTTCGCAAACTAGGCATGATTTATTTAAATTGATAAATAATTATATCTAACTTATCTATTATGAGACTATATAATAGACTATTATTGAGTCTTATATAAGAAAGGTTATACAAATAAATTTCTTACGTTATTGCAAAGTAAATTTTATTTTAATTTCTATTTATTCAAAATAATTGCACCCATTAATTTTTACTAATAAATGATTGATGAAGATCATAAATTTTCTCTCGCAGTTATCTTATATTAGACTATTAAGTAGACTCATAGATAGTCTTAAATAAGAATGAGTATACTAATTCCTGTATAGATTTTTTAGCAATTGATAAGCTTCATTTAATTTTCTCATTTGATCTGTTGATCCTCCAGCATCTGGATGCGTCTCTAAGGCTATTGATTTATAGGCCTCCCTGATTTTTCGCAATGTATGGGCTGATCCTGCGGATGTTGATAAATTCAATAATTTAAGTGCTCCATGTACCGTCATTGTTGAGTCCAAAGTTTCAAATGAATTTGATCTGTTATTTCGCTTAAATCTACTTACAAACCTCCTCATTAGTGTTGGTATCCTATTAATTAAATCTGATGTAGCAAAAGGGTCTTCTAAAACACCAATCATTAATAAAACAACTTCAAGGGATGGATTTTTCTTTATCCAAAATGGGCATAATTCAGACATAAATTTATTGGCTGCACTCCACGTAAAGGGTAGATTTTCTATACCATCAAGATTTGGCCATATATCCTTTCCAAACCAATCCATCGATGCTTCTACTACATGATCGTTAGGAACTGTTCCATATAAGGTTTTCCAATGACTAATTATCGCTATTCGACATTTTATTAATTCAGTTTCTTTAATTGTATTAATTTGAATATCATTAATATTATCCTTTAATTTTTCACTATTAATACTTCTTCTTAGATTCTTTACTTTTTTTTCAACAAAATTGGGAAGGCTTATGTTTGAGTTGGCTTTTTCTTTATATTGATCGTTATTTGAAACTCTTTTATTTAAAGATATTTCATTAACATCTTTTTTAATGTCATTTTTAATGTCTGATTTAATTAATACCAATGCAGTATTTTCATCAATATTTTTATTTTCATTATTATTCTTTTTCTTATTAAAGTCTATTTCTTGCTGTTGATTCTTAGGTAGTAAATCATCTTCTTGAAGAAGTTCTTTAAGTATCTTTTCAATTACAGGTCCTCTTGCTCTAAATCCCCACTCTTTTCGTAATTGATCAAACCTGGAAATTAGTTCTTCAGGTAAATCAATTGAAATTCTTTTTGTATTTGAATTTTCAGGAATATTCAATAATATTTTTCTTGAATAATAAGGAATTTATTTAATTTTATTCAAAAAAAATTGAAAGTCCATATTGAATATTGTTTTTAAATTAAAACCAACTTATTTTCATGTCACAAGTCAATTAAGTATCTTTTTATAATAAAAATAAAAAAATGTTTAATTGTTATTTCAAGTCATCTAAAGAAAAAAAGAGTTTTTATCAACATAAGAAATTAGAAATGCTCAATTATATTAAAGATTCTCTTGAACGTAAAATTGCTTCTGTAACTGCTTCTATAGATGTTTTAGAAACCCAAATAAGCAGAGATAAAGATCCTGAAATTGTTAACTAGGATTCAAACAAAACTTTCTAGCAGTTTTTCAGGACCAAATTTTTTTAAAAAATTAATATCCGATTTTTCGGTTACTAGTAAATATCCTGCGAATCCTAGACCGTTAATACTGAATCCATGGATATGATCATTACTCCTCTTTATAATTGAAATCCATTTATTAGTTATTAATAGATTGTAAGGATATCTTGGTTTTAAATCACTAATAGGGTCCCCAAGGCCTAATTTCATACATAATTCTAAATACAATTCATAAAGAGATATTGAATTTTCTAAGAAATTAAATTTGGATACAATAATATTTTTTTTAAGCTTACTATCCTTATCTTTATCTAATTTCATTTCTAAAAACCACTTTTCTCTAGGGCAGGATATCTCATCTTTAGCTCTACGTAGAAGTTGAAAATGCCTGTGAGGTTGACTTGCTCCTGCAATTGGAGAACTATTGAAAAACCATAATCCACTAGTATCTTTATTAACTTTTTGGATAGCTTTCCAATCATTAATATCTAACCATCCATTTTGAGGTTTCCAATTATTTGTTATTAGTAAAATATGTCCTTTTTGTACAGGATACTTATTTAAGATTAATTGATGATTATGATCAATTTTATCGATTTCTAGTATCTTTTCCCAAGGACAAAATGGATTTTGCTTAGGACCGTAAATTCTTTTTTTTTCAAAATTTAAAGTATCAAGCTTTCTAATTATGAAGTCATTATTTTGATATAAATCGCTAGTAATAATTCTTGTCTTTAGAGGATATAGAGATTCATCATTAATTGATAATTGAGTTTGATGAAGTGCTTTTTTCCAATATGTCTCTAAACTCATTTAAAAGAAATTATCATATTTATTCTAAAAAAAATAGTAAATTTGTAATCACTTTTTATTAAATTGATATTCTTTCAATTTTTCTAAAGGTACTGATTCTAAGACTACAATATTTGTTGATTCTAATATTACTTTAGGAGCAAGTCCGTCTTGTAATGCTTGTTTCCACCTATCAAGACAAATACACCAATGATCACCGTCCTTAAGTCCTGGGAAGGAATAATTAGGCATGGGAGTTATTAAATCATTACCTTGTGATTTACTATATTTCAGAAAATTATCATCCATTACACAACATATAGAATGATTTCCTCCATCTGTTTTGTCATAATTGCAAAATCCATTTCTAAACCAACCTGTCATAGGTTCACAACTACAAACTTCAATTTTCTCTCCTAATACATTCAATTGCACTTGATTATTTATAGTCATAGATTTTTTAATAATAATAATAATAATAAAAAGCCAACATTTCTTAAAAAAAGGTTGACGAGTATGGGGGGTAAGGAGGTAATAATTCTAATAAGGTTTTTTTCATTATGGATTGGGACTTTACTGAAAACATAGCATTTAAAGCTCTTTATGATGCTTTTAAAGATAGTGACGAAGCATCCGCATTAGAATTTTTATCTAGTGATGGTGCTTCATACTATCTTGAATTAACACAGGACGCAGCTGGTGAGGGACTTGATCTGGGTGATAATGAAACAATGGAAGAACTTCAGGAAGAAATTATTGAATATCTAGAAAACAACTAATGATTTAGGTTAAGCGCTGAAATATTTAGCTTTTGAGTGTAGTGAAATGATAGCAGTAGTACTTTGTTCCGGATGAAGTTGTTCAGATTCATCCATGGTTAAGTTAATTCTTTTTGCATCCAACAATGATAATTGTATGTTTGAATCAGAAACTTTTGGACATGCAGGATATCCAAATGAATATCTAGCTCCTCTATATCTTTGTGCCAGTATTTCTCTATTTTTGTCTGGTTCTTCAGTCCTAAAACCACATTCAATACGAATTAATGCATGGACATACTCAGCAAGAGCTTCTGCTAATTGTACCGTAAGTCCATGGAATAATAAATAATCACTATATTTATCTTCTTTAAATAATTTTTGAGAATATTCACTAGCTATATCACCCATTGTTACTGCCTGCATAGGAAATATATCTATTGGTTTATCATTTTTTAAATCACAATAGAAATCAGCTATGCAAAGATTATTCCCAGATTTTTGTCTTGGAAAATAGAATTGAGAGATTTTATTTAATGATTTATCATCAAATAAAAAAATACTATTATCTTTTCTACCACATCTGAAATATCCATAAACTGCTTTGGGTGAAATAAGTTTTTTTTCTACAATTGTCTCTAACCATTTTTCTAACAAAGGTTTTGCATATGAATCCAAATAGTTATTGTATTCATCTACACTTTGGTTTTTCCCTTTTTTTATTTGCCATTGCCCACTAAATAGAGCTTTTTTATCTAAATAAAAAATTAACTTATTTAAATCTATATCAACGTCGTATAAGACTTTCGTGCCCAAAAAAGGAGGGTTAATTGGTTCTTCTTCATTTATAAATTTAGATCTAATAAAATTTTCTTTTAAATTAAATTTGGAAGTCTCGGTGCTTATGGATATTGATTTATTAACCTCTTCAGAATTAGTTTTGGGTGAGGCTAAAGTAATATTTATACCCTCATTGTTAATAAATCCCTCTGTATTTGACCAATTTCCCTTTTGTTTATTTTCCATATATTCATTCATGAATTTTAAATCAGTGAAAGCATCTTTTCCGTATAATATTTTCCCTTTATATATTTTGCTGCAGTCCTCATTTACAAATTTTGGTGTTAAAGCTGCACCTCCTAATATCACTGGTACACTAATTTCTTCATTGTTAAAAGCGTCTAAATTATCTTTCATAAAAGCTGTTGATTTAACAAGTAATCCGCTCATCGCGATGCAATCTGCATTGTGCTTCTTTTGTGCATCTATAATTGCTGAAACATCTTGCTTTATTCCAAGATTTATTACTTCATAACCATTATTTGTAAGTATTATGTCAACCAAATTTTTTCCAATATCATGAACATCTCCTTTGACAGTTGCAATTAAGAGTTTCCCCTTTGATATTTTTTCATCTACAATTTCCATATATGGCTCTAAAATTGAAACAGCAAATTTCATTGTTTCAGCCGATTGAAGTACAAATGGCAATTGCATTTGACCTGAGCCAAATAAATCTCCTACAACTTTCATCCCATCTAGTAAAAAGGTATTAATTATTTCAAGAGGTTTATATTTTTTTAACGCTTTATTCAATTGATCCTCTAAACCTATTTTTTCTCCATCAATAATATGATTTTTTAGACTTTCTTCCAGAGTTAGTTTTTTATTTTCTGAAGATGCTTTTTTGAAATCTTGAATAGATAAATCTTGAAAAGCCTTTGTTAATTCTACTAAAGGATCATAAATACAAATATCATCTTCAAATTCTCTTTTGTCATATATCAAATCTAAGCAAAGCTTTTTAGTTTCTTCAGAAATTTTTGATAATGGCAAAATTTTATTTGGTGCGATGATAGCAGAATCCAATCCTGCTTTAATGCATTCATCTAAAAATATTGAATTTAGATTAATTCTAGATAATGGTGAAAGACCAAAACTAATGTTTGATATCCCCAGTATGATATGAATCTGTGGGAAATTTTTACGAATTTTTGATATCGCAGTAATTGTTTCTTTAGCGTTTAATCTATCTTCTTCTATCCCAGTAGATATTGGCAGAGCTAATGGATCAAAAAAAAGCTCATAATCTGACAAACCAAATTCTCTGGTTCTATTAATCGCTCGTTTAACAATGTTATATTTTTTATCTGCATTCCTTGCCATTCCATCTTCATCAATAGTTCCGACAACAAGACCTGAACCATACCCCAAGGCTAAATTTAGAACTTGATCAAACCTTTCAATACCGTCTTCGTAATTGGTTGAATTTATAATACATTTACCACCAGCTGACTTTAATCCACTTTCCATTTTGACAGCTTCTGTAGAGTCAATCATTAATGGCAAATTTATATTGGTAACTAGTCTTGAAGTTATTTCTTTCATATCTTTCACTCCGTCTCTCCCCACATAATCAACATTTACATCAAGAATGTGTGCATTTTCTCTTTGTTGTTGCTTGGCAATTGAAACTAGTCCATCCCAATCGTCGTTATTTAACAACTCCCTTACCTTTTTAGATCCACTTGCATTTAATCTTTCTCCTACAATCAAGATAGAATTATCTTGTTTGTATGGCACAGAATTATATATTGATGATGCAGAAGGAATATAACCACTTAAATTATTCTTATCATTTTTGTTAGGCCTTTCGTTATCAATAATTTCTTCGATTATTGTAGAAAGATATTTAATATGTTCAGGTGTTGTCCCACAACATCCACCTATTAATTGAACATTAAAGTCATATATAAAATTCATTAACTGCATCTTTAATTCTATTGGCTTTAATCTGTAGTGAGCTACACCACCAATATTTTCAGGAAGTCCTGCATTAGGAATACAGCTTATAGCGAAGGGAGAATTTTCAGACAAATATTTAATATGTTCCTTCATTTGTTCTGGACCAGTTGCACAATTTAGTCCAAGGACATCTATATTAAATGGCTCTAATATTGTTAATGCAGAGGCAATGTCAGATCCAACAAGCATAGTACCTGTTGTTTCCATTGTTATAGATACCATTATAGGTATATCTATATTTTTACTATCAAGGACTTCTTTAGTAGCTAATAAGGCAGATTTTATTTGCAATACATCTTGACAAGTTTCAATTAAAAGAAGATCAACTCCTCCATCTGTGAGACCATATATTTGTTCTTTATATGATTGCTTTAATTCATCAAAATCTATATGTCCTAATGTGGGTAATTTAGTGGTTGGTCCAATTGAACCAGCAACAAACCTTGGCTTCTCAACTGATGCATATTTGGCAGCAGCTTTTTTTGCTATTAATGCAGCATTTTTATTTATCTCATATGCCTTATCCGCAATATCATATTCATCAAGAACTATTGATGATGCTCCAAAAGTATTAGTTTCTATAACATGACAACCTGATTCTAAGAATGAATTATGAACCTTTTCAACTACCTTTGGTGAGGATAAAACAAGGTTTTCATTACAACCCTCTAATTCATTTCCTCCAAAGTCGTCTGCAGTAAGATTTAAGTTCTGAAAAGATGTTCCAGTACCCCCGTCAAAAATTATTAATGGCTTTTCATCTCTATTTAGATAGGTTCTGAAAGATTCCATTTTTAGGTAAAAATCAATTTATCGTAGAGAAATTCTTGTTACCCAATTATCATAGTCTTGAGAACGACCTTCTGTAATTTCTATAAGCTTACTTTTTAATTTATTCATTATTGGTCTTTCAACATTTAATTCAGTGGATTCAATTTTTTTAACTGGTGTAATTTTTGCTGCTGTACCAGTTAGAAAAACTTCATCTGCTATTAATAATTCTGTTTTATCAACTGGCCGTTCAATTACATTTATCCCAAATGATTTTGCTAATTCAATTACACTAGCTCTAGTAATCCCCTCAAGGATATCTTGATCAACTCCTGGAGTGATTAAGTCTCCATTTCTTACAATAAATAAATTCATCCCACTAGCTTCGCTTACCTTACCACTTGAATTTAATAACAAGGCTTCGTCAAAACCCGATAAACTTGCTTCTGTTTTAGCTAATGAACTAGTAATATAAGCTCCACTTATTTTTCCTCTCAATGGGAGAGATCTATCTTCTTGTCTAGTCCAACTACTCATTCTACAAGAAACACCATCTGGGGATAGATAATCTCCTAGTTCAATACAATAAATAAAGAAATCTGTTTCAATATTGTGTAACCTTGGAGCTATACCTAAATCGCTTGTATATACAAATGGTCTTATATAAATAGGTTTTTCTGGCTTGTTTCTTTTTATAACTTCCTCTAAGGCTTTAAAAATATATTCTTCAGAAATATCAGTTAAGAGTAATTTTGCACTTTGAGATAACCTTTTTATGTGTTTATCAGTTCTAAATAAAAGGAATTCTTCTTTATTTGTAGGGTTAGGTATCGATCTCATTCCTCCAAATGCAGCTGTACCATAATGTAGTGCATGAGTAGCTATTGATATTTTTGCTTCTTTAAATGGAATACATTTACCTTCGAACCAGGCGTATGGAAGAAATTCATGCATATTTAATTTATTTAATTAAGGTAAACTTGTTTTATCTTACTTACGTATTCTAAACCTTATTTATATATAAAAATGCACAGGATAATAAATATAGCAGGAAATGAAAAGAATAAGAATGATTTAATAGAGCAACCAGTTGCAGATTTTATTTTTATAACAAGTGTCAAAGCTGATTTAAATCTCTTATCAAACTTATTGTTAGAAAAAGAATTTGCTTCATTAAAAAATAACATTAGAGCTTTAGAAATTTCTAATTTAACTTCCTCAGCTCAAGTAGATAATTATCTATTAAAAACAATTAATTATGCAAAAGTTGTCGTACTACGATTATTTGGTGATAAAGGTACCTGGAACTATGGAATTGAACAACTATTAAATTGGCAAGAAGTTGATAAAGAAAGGAAGCTAGTAATCTTATCAGGGACCCTTGACCAGGAAGTCTCCTTATGTGAAACAAGTAGTATAGATAAAGATTTAGCATTAAATATTTCTAAATTACTAAGATCTGGAGGACTGGATAATTATAGGAAATTTCTTAATTGTTTAATTTATCTAAAGATAGATGAAACATTAATTCCTGATGAGTTTTTGAAGATTTCTTATTATTCAGATCCTTATTTATATGATTGGAAAATTGAAAAAGGTGAAAAGATAGGAATAATATCCTATAAATCGCTTTTTTTGGCTAATGAAATTGAAGTAAATGAAAAACTTAACTCCCAGTTAAGAAAATGCGGATTATCCCCTAAAACATTTTTTATTTCAACTCTAAAAGATCATATTATTCAAAAGAAATTAATAGAAATCTTTAAAAAAGAAGATATTAAAATAATAATTACCACAACTTCATTTTCTTCATCTCAAATCAAAAATAATGATTTAATTGAAAATTCAAGAAATATTTTTACTTCTCTTAAAATCCCAATTTTACAGCTTCTTTCTTCTAATATATCAAGAAAAAATTGGTTAAATTCATCCATTGGAATGAATTCATCTGATTTATTAATGCAAATAATTATTCCCGAATTTGATGGAAGAATTACAACCTGTCCTTCTGCATTTAAAGAAATAATTTCAAAAAAAAATACACTTTACAGTGAAATAACTAGTTACAAAGCTGATCAAGTAGGTATTGAATGGATTTCAAAATTTGCAACAAATTATGTGAAACTTCAAAAACTTAATAATTTTGATAAAAGAATTTGTTTGGTTATAAGTAATTATCCAGTAAAGAACGGACGAATCGGTAATGGTGTTGGTCTTAATACACCATCTTCGATAATAAATATTCTTAACTGGTTAAGAGAAGAAGGTTATGACCTTGGATCTTGTAATTATCCTCAAGATTCTTCGGAATTAATGTCAATTCTTATAAAAACTAGAACTAATGATATTGAATCTCAAAATAATAAACCATTAGATTACTTACCACTTAGTGAATATTTAAAATATTGGAAATATTTAGAACTTGATCCAAAAAATATTATTGTTAATCGTTGGGGCAAACCATCTGATGCGATCGATCTTGATAATAAAGGCTTCTCAATAAATGGTCTTAGATTTGGAAAAATAACATTATTGATTCAACCTCAAAGAGGTTATGACGCTGACACTGATAGAGATATTCATTCACCTGATCTTCCACCTCCCCATAGATACTTAGCACAATATTTTTGGATTGAAAAAGTTTTTAATGCAAATGCTATATGCCATATTGGTAAGCATGGAACTGTTGAATGGTTACCTGGCAAATCTATAGGTCTCAGCAATAAATGTTTCCCAAATATTATTTGTCCAGCTATACCTAACATATATCCCTTTATCGTAAATGATCCTGGCGAAGGATCCCAAGCTAAAAGAAGAACTGCTGCCACAATTATTGATCATTTAACACCTCCATTGGATAGATCTGAATTATATGGAAAATATTCAAAATTAGAAAATTTTTTAGACGAATATTTTGAAGCAAAATTATTAAATTCTAATCGTATTGAAATAATAGAAAAATCGATTTTTGAATTAATTAAAAAAGATTTTAATGAAATTATATTAAAAAATAAAAATAATCAAATAGAAGAAATTGATTCCTTTCTTTGCAAAATTAAAGAATCTCAAATTAGAACAGGATTGCATGTTTTTGGCAATCGGCAGAATGATATTAATGAAATAAATTTATTCTTGTGTATTGCTAGAGTGCCAAATGCCCGCCGAATTGGTGTTGTTCAATATATAGCGAAGAATTTAAAACTAGATTTGAATCCCTGGACAAATAAATATGATCAAAAGTTAACTGAAAACGATAAAAAAATATTATTGAGCTTTTCAAACAAAAAAATTTTAAATTTTAGAATGGCTATAGAGTTTTTGGAACAACAAGCAAAATATCTAATATATTTGTTTTTTTACAAAAAGAAAACCAATATAAAATCACTAGAAAAATATAAAAATCAGAAAATAATAGACTATTTATTTAATGATAAAAAACATAATAATTATTTTTTATTATTAAAAATGAGATCCTAAATCCAATCATAAATTCCTCATATAATGAAAAATCATCATTTATTAATTCATTAAATGGCAAATATGTAAAAAGTGGTCCATCGGGTGCCCCTACGAGAGGTAAAACTGAAGCTTTACCTACTGGTAAAAATTTCTTTTCAGTTGATGCGAGAGGACTGCCAACTGAATCAGCATGGAGTGTCGGTTGTAAATCTGCTTCTCAAATAATTGATTTATACAAACAAGACAATGGAGAAGATTTAAAAAATTTAGCAATATCTGTATGGGCAACATCCACCATGAGAAATGGTGGAGAAGACATTTGTCAAATATTATATTTATTAGGCGTACAACCTATTTGGGATGGACCCTCAAGAAGAGTAATTGATTTAGAAATAATCCCTTTATCTGTTCTTGATAGGCCAAGGGTAGATGTTACATTAAGGATTTCGGGAATGTTTAGAGATGCATTTCCTCAGTTAGTTAAATTAACTTCTGAAGCAATAAATCTTATTTCTAATCTTAATGAGAATGATGAATTTAACCCTCTTGCTGCAGCCTTAAAGAATGGAGATCCAATTAATCGTATATTTGGTTCAGCGCCAGGTTCATATGGAGCTGGTCTACAAGAATTAATTTCAAATTCTAATTGGGAAAATATTGATGATTTTGGTGAATCTTTTCTTAATTGGAGTAAGTGGATTTATAGTGATAATCTTGAACCAATAGAGGACAAAAAATCATTAAGAAACGCTCTTAAAAATGTACAGTTAGTTGTTCATAACCAAGATAATAGGGAACATGATATTTTAGATTCTGATGACTATTATCAGTTTCAGGGTGGTTTATCTTCAGCAGTAAAAAAATTAAGCGGTAAATTACCTGAAATGTATCATGGTGATTTATCTAAATTTGGATTATCTAAGATTTCAAAATTACAAGATGAAATTAATAAAGTTGTTATATCAAGAATTCTTAACCCTAAATGGATAAATGGAATGAAGGATAATGGTTATAAAGGAGCTTTTGAATTTTCAGCGACACTAGATTACTTATATGCTTATGATGCTTCTACTGAAGTTGTATCAGATTGGTGTTATGAGGAAGTTTATAAATCATGGTTATGTGATCGGGATCTTAAGAATTTCTTTCTAGAGAATAATCCATGGGCATTAAGAGATATTGCACAAAGATTTCTTGAAATTGTTAATAGAAAAATGTGGAATAATTGTTCTTCTGAGGTCATTAAAAATTTAAAGAACATAATTATTAATACTGATTCAATAATTGAAAAGAACGAATTCTGAAATTATCTGCCTAAGATTGAAAATCCATGACTATCTGTTCCGCATGTTTTTAGCATTGAATATTTATCTGCTAATTTATCTATTTCTGAACAGACAAATAAACTAGGATTCCATACTTCATTAAGTTCATAATCGTACCAAACCTCTATTCCATCAACACCTTGTATTTTGGCCTCTGGAATTAATTTATAAAAGGGAATCCTGTACCTCGCTGGATGTGCAAGAAATGATAAACCACCAGCTAAATTTATTGCTTTAATAACTGATTTAATATTTAAATCATTACCTATTGGAGATTCTCCAAGGATGTAGGGATTAAGGTATCTGCTTTTTATATCTATTCCCAAACCAATTACATGTACTAAACATCCTAGAATCAAACAATTAATTTCTATTCCCGAAATTAATGTAAAAGAATCTTTAGGATAATTTGTGAGTATATTATTTTTTTTTATATATTCATGAGCTTTAATTGTATGATGATCGGTTATTGATAAAAATTTCAAGTTATTTTTATAAGCTTGTTCTAAAAGTTCATACGGTTCTAGACTACCATCACTAAATTTTGTATGACAGTGAAAATTAATATTTTTAGGACAACTATATTTATTAATATTGGAAGTTAATTTTATTAAGTCTTCCCTATTCATTACTTAATGAATTCTCATTTTTCTTTCTAATCTTTGCATATAGTTGTATTGAAGCCAACATGAAAATAACAAGTCCAACTACACTCCATGTAGCAACACTGGTTGGGAAATTATTTTTAAAAATAACTAAAAGTACTATTATAAATAATAATAAAGTAGGCAATTCATTTAATAATCTTAGGTTTTTTGCTGAAATAGTTGAGGTACCATTTTGTAATGAATACATTATTTTGTAACAATAAGAATGATAAATTACTAATCCCAAAACAAAAGAAATTTTAATTTGCAACCACTTCTCACTTAACCAACTTGGCTGCATAATAACCATACATATAGCCATACTTAAAGCTAATATCATCCCAGGAGTTGTGATTATATTTGCCAGCCGTTTTTCCATCAAGGAGTATTGTTTATTAAAGGCAATTTTTAATTCATTATCCATATTTTTAGATTCTTCATGATATATAAAAAGTCTTACTAAATAAAAAAGCCCCGAAAACCAAACGATTACACCAATAATGTGAAGAGATTTAAACCAGAGATATGCTTCAGCTGCCAAATTACTAGATTAATTTAAAAATATATATTTTTAATATAGTTATATTTAACAATATCTATAAATCTATTTTTCAAAAATTAATTAATATTTATAACTCATGAAAATATTTATATATATCATTTACTGAATTTTTTCCAAGTCCTTTAACTTTTGATAAATCCTCTTTACTAGCTATTCTTATCGCGTCTATTGATTTAAAATGCTCAAGCAATTCTCTTATTCTTGATGGACCTAATCCACTGATTTGGGACAATTGTGATCTATTCATTCTCTTAGATCTTTTGTCTCTATGAAAAGATAATGCAAATCTATGTGCTTCATCTCTTATTCTTCTTAAAAGAAGAACACCTTTTTGATTTTCATCAGTATCAAGAGACTTTGTAAAACCTGGAATAAATATTTCTTCGTGTTTTTTTGCCAATGAGCATATAGTAACTTCTTCCTCCAGATTTAATTCTTTTAATGCTTTAATAGCTGCATTTAACTGCCCTTTACCTCCGTCAATCATTATTAAATCAGGCCAATCTGATAGAAGTTCATTGTCTAATTTGCTATTCGTTTTATCATTTAATATTGAAAAATCCCCTCCGTTTTTTTTAAATCTTGACCATTTTCTAAATCTTCTATGTATTACTTCATATAGCGAAGCAAAATCATCACTATGTCCTATAAAAACGTTTGGATCTTTTATTTTATATTTCCTATAATGCTGTTTAGAAGGAATACCATCTATAAAAACGACTTGTGATGCTACAGGGTCTGTTCCTTGAATATGGCTTATATCATAACCTTCAATTCTTTTAGGTTGTTCGCTTAATTCAAGTATTTGGGCAAGATCCTCTATTGCTGATTCATTATCTTGTATCCCATTTAATATTCTACCTAATTCTAATTTCGCATTTTTTAAAACCATCTCAACAGTTTCATATTTTTTATTTCTTTTTGGGATTATGATTTTTACTTTCTTTTTTCTTAGCTCCGTTAACCAATCCTCTATGGTTGTTTGTTTTGGAAGATTATATTGAATAAGAATTTCTGATGGTATTTCTACGCCTTCAACATTCATATAATGCTCTTCTAATACCCTTTGTAGAATAAGATTTTCATCTTCATTATTTAATTTTTGACTATAGCCAATTCTTCCAATGAGCTTACCAGATCTCATTTGGAAAATTTGTATACTAGCTAAATTCTTTTCTGAAAATATTCCAAAGATATCTCTATTAATTGAAGAATCTGGTATTGATATTTTTTGTGATTCAGTTAATAATTTTAAACCTGAAATTTGGTCCCTTATTTTTGCTGCATTTTCATAATCTAAATCATTTGAAAATTGAAGCATTTTTTTTTGTAAAAATATTTCTAAGTCATCATTTCTTCCCTGAAATATCATAGAAACTTGTTTCATTATTTTTTTATAATCGACAGATGATATTACTTCTTGGCAAACACCTGGACATCTTCCTATTGAATAATTCAAACAAGTTCTATCTTTATAGACTGGCCTTGGTCTTTGTCTAAGTGGAAATATTTTTTTTATCGTAAATAATGTTCTCCTTAATAATCCGACATCAACATAAGGTCCATAATATCTATCTAAATTATTTCTATTTCTTCTTCTTCTTGTAATAAATATTCGAGGATATTTTTCACTCCAAGTTATGCAAAGATATGGATATTTCTTATCATCCTTTAAAAGAATATTAAAGTATGGTTTATTTGTTTTTATTAAATTTGACTCTAAATTTAGTGCTTCATATTCGCTATCTGTGACTATAATTTCTATTTCAGTTATTTGACGAACCATCAAACTTAATCTTGGAGTTAAATCTGAAAAATTATTGAAATAACTACTAACTCTACTTCGCAGTTTTTTGGATTTGCCGATATAAAGTAAATTATTATCTATATCTTTAAAAAGATAACAACCAGATGATTTTGGGATTTCGGATAGTCTTGATTTTAATAACTCATTATTATTAATTAATTTGTATTCAATTTTAAAATTATTTTTATTATCTATTTTTTCTATAGAGTAATTACTCATTTATATTGATTAACCTCCATAATTCCAGCCAGTTGAACTTAAATTAAGTGAGTCAACATCATTATTCAAATAAGCAGATTTAACTTCACCAACAAAAACGGTATGGTCTCCATGCATAACACTTCCAACAACTTCACATTCAACTCCACCCACACTATCTACTAAAATAGGTAAACCTAGTTCACCTAAATTAAATTCAATAGATTCAAATCTGCTCCCTAATGCTTTTTGGGGTTTAAAGAAAACTGCAGCTAGATCCTTTTGATCACTTTTGAGAACATTTAGTGAGAACTTATTTGAGGATTTTATTATTTCATGACTAGAACCCTCTGCTCTAACAGCCATAACGACTAATGGGGGATTAAAGGAACCTTGAGTAACCCAGCTAGCTGTAAATCCGTTTACTTCATTTTTATCTTCATCTCTAACACCACAAATGAATAATCCGTGAGGTATTTTTCTTAATAAGATTTTTTTTGCTTCTAGATTTAATGTCATAATTAATTTGTCTAATAAACTCATTTTAACTAAATTTCTTATTCGATCATAATAAATTCATGAAAATTCTTTATCCAGGTACATTTGATCCACTAACAAACGGGCATATTGATTTAATAGAAAGGGCTGAAAAATTATTTGGCAATATAGTTGTTGCTGTTTTAGAAAATACAGCTAAAACTCCAACATTTAATCTTCAAAAAAGAATATCACAAATAAAAAATTCTCTTTGTTATTTAAATAATGTTGAAGTTATTTCTTATTCAGGCCTCACTGTTGATTGTGCCAAGGATTTGAAAGCTAACCTTATTTTAAGAGGTTTACGAGCAATGAGTGATTTTGAGTATGAACTACAGATTGCTCATACAAATAAATCTTTAAATAAGGATATTGAAACTATATTTCTATCGACAAATACAAATTTTAGTTTTCTTAGTAGTTCTTTAGTAAAAGAAGTTGCAAAATTTGGTGGTGAAATTAATCACATGGTACCGCCATGTGTTGAAAGGGATTTAAAGGAATATTTTAAATAATATTTTTATTTACATGATTTCATGTTATAAACTTCACGTAATAATTTAAATGCTTTTTCTTTATCAATATTTTTTGAATTTTGGATAATGCTAATAATCATTGGCTTTTCATCCTTATATAAAAAGCCTGATAATGCAAAGACATTTGAAAGTGTTCCAGTTTTTCCAAAGAACTTACCTGATAGTTCAGAATTTACAAATCGTTTAGATAATGTTCCTCTTACACCCATTATTGAAAGTGTAGATTGATAAGCTTTAAAATCTTTTGAATATCTCATTTTATCTAAAAATAATACAACTAACTTTGTTGTAATTTTATTTTTTCTAGACAATCCACTAGCATCTGCAAAAAATGTATTAGATATTGGGAGACCTTTTTTTTCTAACCAATTTTTCAATTTTAAATAATCATTATAATTCCACGTATTGGAGGCATTTTTAAAGAGAGATTCTGCTGTAAAATTATGGCTTTCAGAATTTGTTAAAGTTAATAATGAGAGAATTGGATTTGAGTATATTTTATTTATCTCGATAGCATCTTTTAAATAGAATCTTTTTTTTGAATCAAAATAATTAATATTTACATTTGAATTTAAAAACTTATTATTTAAATAGTTTTTAATAAAATTATTTAAAGTATAAATATCATCATATTTATTGTGATTACTTTCTATTGCAAGAGATGTAATTGGAGATCCATATTCGTAAAGTTTATCAGTATTTGTCCAACCTTTAGGCCATTGTAGTTTTGAATCAACTTCTACAATATTAAAGTTTATATTTTTATTTTCTTCAACATTAGAAATTAGTTCAATTATATCTTCATAATTCAAATCTGGATCACCCTGACCAACCAAATAATAATTGTTTTTATTTTTTTTTAATAAAGAAGTTTTTAAATTATTATTTAATTTATATTTACTTAAAACATAGGCTGATGAGAATAATTTTTGATTTGATGCTGGCAATCTTGGAACTTCATCATTATAGGAACTAATTAATGTCCCATTATTATTCATAATTGATACACTAAAGGAATTATCGAGTGTTTGATTCAATAATTCATCATAGCTAGGACATGTTTTTTTTCTTGTAATTATTCCAGGGAAATTAAAATAAATACTATTTAAAACAAGTATTTTTTGATTTATTAGTAAATATCTTATTAAAAATGGCGATACTATTATTGTAAGAACAATTAGGAAAAATATATATAATTTTTTTATCACATTCAATCTATAAATTCATAAAAATAGATTCATTATCGGGTTTAATATCAAATTCTTTTTTAAAAAAATATTTTTTATTTTCCTCTTTGAAAAGCAACCAATTATTTGGATAAATATGCATAAGAGCAGCTTTATTTAAAGGCTGAAGAAAATAAATATTCTTCCAAGTCTTAACAAAGTTTTTACGTCTCTCTCTAATAACACTTCCAATACCAATATTTGCATCTTCGAATTTTGGATTTAATGAATAATGAGTTCCTTGGTAATTATCAGACATAGGTTCAAATAAATCGAAATCAAAGGCCTGAGGAAGCATAGATATCATCACACTATCAATATTATTTATATTATTTGATTCATTAAATGATTTAAAAGTAAAAATTTTATCTTTAATATCTGGATAGTCTCTTTGAGCTAAAGCAACCGCTCCTTGATCTGCAAATGTTACGAATACATTATTATTTTTAGCTAATATCTTATAAATAGTTATTCCAATTCTGTTAAATTTCAATCCTTCAAAATTTATTTCTATAGTAAATCTTTTATTTGAATCTAAAAGACTTGGAATAATTGCATCCTCCATATTTTTAAGAGATTCGTTTAAATCTTTAGGTAGAGTGTAATTAGTTTTCATTAAAATTTATCAATACATATTTGAATAAGTTCTAAAAATTTATCTATTTCTGACTTATTGTTTATTGAACCTAAAGTAACACGAATATTGGAATATAGTTCATCATCATTAAATCCTAGATTTTTAAGGGTTGAACTAGGTTTCCCAGATGAGCTTGAACAAGCACTTCCACTACTTATTGCTATATTATTTTCTGACATAAAATTAACTATATTATAGGCCTTAATAGGTTTAAATTTTTTATTTAATAGAAGAAAAGAAATATGATTGGGAAGCCTATGGTTAATACTGCCAGTAATCTTTATGTGATTATTATCCTCAATTTTTTGAAAAAAATAATTTTTAAGTAAAGTAATATTATTTGATGGAAATTCAGTTTTGTAATCATATAATTTTATTATTCCTTTAATATTCTTTAATGATTCATACATTCCAGCGATTAAAGGTAATGCTTGTGTACCTTGTCTAATTGAATATTCCTGACTAAGTGATATGTCTTTATTTTTTAAAATAAGTCTAGAGTTTTCTTTTGTTAATAGAATACCAATACCTTTTGGACCTCCAAATTTATGAGCAGATAAACTTAAAAAGTCACATTTAAGATCTTTCCAACTAAATATTCCATTACTTAATATTTGAGTTCCATCTAAATGAAACATAATATTTAATTCTTCACATCTTGAACCTATAAATTGAACAGGTTGTATTGTCCCAATTTCACTTTGTCCCCAAATAATTGATGCAAGTTTAGTTTCTTTAGTTAGTGTTTTATCAATATTAGAAAGATTTAAAGTTCCATCATTATTGACGGTCCATTCAAATATATCCCAGTTTTGTTTTCTTAGTTTATTGGCACATATAGTTGTTGCCTGATGCTCAACATTTGAAATAACAATTCTTCCAGTTTCGAAGGTCTCATAAATATTACTAAATACAATTGATGTCGATTCCGAAGAACCAGATGTAAAAATTATATCTTCTGGTTCTGCATTAAATATATCAGCAATTTTAGATCTGATTTTTTCAAGATATGTTGAGCATTTTATCCCTAATTCATAGGTAGATGAGGGATTATGCCAATATTTCCTATAAGTTGAATTTATTATATTTAAGACATTCTCAGATAATGGAGTTGTAGATGCATTATCTAAATAGATAAAATTATTGTCCATTAATTTACTAACATTGAACCTGAGAAAACCTTTTTAGCATTACCTGTCATCATTACTTCACAATCGTCTTTTGACCAATCAATCTTAAGATTGCCTCCGGGTAATGTAACTATCGTTTCTGAATTACAGAGGCCTAATTTGTAAGCTGCTACATGTATAGCACAAGCCCCTGTTCCACAGGCTAAGGTTTGGCCTGCTCCTCTTTCCCATACTTTTACTTTGATATTCTCTCTATTTAATATTTGACAAAAATGAACATTCGTTTTTTCTGGGAATAATTCATTTTCTTCAAAAATAGGTCCAAGACTAGAAACAGCAATAGACTCTAAATCTTGTACAAAGAATATTAAATGAGGATTTCCCATTCCTACTGCATAACCTATGTTATTAAAATTTTTCTCAATAAAATTATGTGTAGGAAGTGAATTGATTTTTTTTTCAATTCTTGTTGGGATATTTTGACTATCTAAAATGGGAACTCCCATTTTTACTGTAATTTCTTCATTTATGTATTTTGCAATTTTTAAACCTGCTTTAGTCTCAATTTTATATTCAATATTTTTATTCTTAATAGAATCATTAATATGGAGATACTCAACTAAACACCTAATTCCGTTACCACACATTTGTGCCTCTGAACCATCAGAATTAAAGATTATCATTTTTGCATAATTATGTTCATTAGGTTCCTCTATAAAAATTACACCATCTGCTCCAATACCAAATTGTCTGTTACAAATTCTTTTTATATCAAAAGATTTATTTGTCATGTAATTTTTATATAAATCATTTCCTCTGGAATCAATTACTATAAAATCATTTCCGTTTCCTTGATATTTTTCAAAAGCTATATTTTTCATTTGTGTATAATATATTTTAAATTTTAATTATAAATTATTCCTTTTAACAATCTATTTCTATTTTATATAATGGATATTAAAATAATAATTTAATAATTAAAAATTAAGTGATTTCTCCTGATAAGCAATATGAAGCTGATACAAATTTGTATAAACCATCTGAAATAGAAAAAAAATGGCAGTCAATATGGACTGATAACCATTTGTATAAAACCGATGAATTATCAGAGAATAGCGATAAATTTTATGCCTTATCAATGTTTCCCTATCCATCAGGTAATCTTCATATGGGACATGTTAGGAATTATGTTATTACAGACTTAATAGCTCGGTTTCAGAGGTTTAAGGGGAAATCTGTTTTGCATCCAATGGGTTGGGACGCGTTTGGTTTGCCTGCTGAGAATGCAGCGATTGAAAGAGGAATTAGTCCTAGTGTCTGGACTAAAAAAAATATTTCTCATATGAAGTCACAATTAAAGCTTTTGGGACTATCAGTTGATTGGGATAGGGAATTTGCAACCTGTGATGAAAATTATTATATTTGGACACAATATCTATTTTTAGAGTTATACAAGGCAGGTCTTGTATATCAAAAGGAATCAGAAGTTAATTGGGATCCTGTGGATAATACAGTCTTAGCGAATGAACAAGTTGATTCAGAGGGTCGATCTTGGAGATCTGGAGCAATAGTCGAAAAGAAATTATTAAAGCAATGGTTTTTAAGGATTACTAATTATGCAGATGAGTTATTAAAGGATTTAGAAAAATTAGATAACTGGCCAGAAAGAGTAAAAATAATGCAAGACAATTGGATTGGAAAGTCAATTGGTACTAATATTAATTTCAATATCAATACCAATCCAGAAGAGAAATTAATTGTCTTCACAACAAGACCAGATACTTTATTTGGAGTTACCTATTTAGCAATTTCTGTTAATCATTCATTAATTAAAAATATTTCTGATCAGGCAATCTTACAAGAAATAGAAAAACTAAAACAATATCTGAAAAACAATAAAAACAATGAACTTGAAAAAATTGGAATAAAAACTAGCTTAATAGCTTTAAACCCAGTAAATTCTGAACCTATACCTATTTGGGTTGCAAGTTATGTTCTTGATGAATACGGTACAGGAGCTGTTATGGGCGTACCAGCTCATGATCTAAGGGATTTTGAATTTGCCAAGCAAAACAATATTGATATTAAACAAGTAATAAGAAAGGATAAAAGTGAACTAATTAACGAACTTGATAATGCTTATGTAGAAAATGGATATCTTATTAATTCAAATCAATATAATGGTTTAGCAAATACTATTGCTAAATTAAAAATTTCAGAGGAGGGAGTAAATAATGGATGGGCCGAAAATAAGATTCAATATCGTTTAAGAGATTGGTTAATATCTAGACAAAGATATTGGGGATGTCCGATACCCATAGTTAATTGCAAAAAATGTGGATCTGTTCCTTTAAACCAAGCTGAATTACCTGTTTCCTTACCAAAAGATATAGAAATCTCCGACAACAAGATTAATGCTTTAGGTGATAATAATAATTGGATAAATACAACATGTCCAAAATGCGGAATAGCGGCAATAAAAGAAACTGATACTATGGATACTTTCATGTGCTCATCTTGGTATTTTTTAAGATATCCATCTTCAAAATGTTTAACTAAGCCATTTGATAAGTATGAAATAAATAAGTGGCTACCAGTAGATCAATATGTTGGAGGAGTAGAGCACGCAATATTACATTTGTTATATGCCAGATTTTTCACTAAAGCCTTGAGAGATAATGAACTATTTGAAATAGATGAACCATTCAAAAAGCTATTAACGCAAGGAATGGTTCAGGCCGCTGCCTATAAAAATAATAAAACGGGTAAATATGTTTCTCCTTCCGATATTACTGACCTATCAAATCCTATAGATCCAATTGACAATTCCAAACTGGAAGTTCTTTTCGAGAAGATGTCAAAGTCAAAATATAATGGAATAGACCCTGAAACAGTAATTAATAAATATGGAGCAGATACAGCAAGAATGTTTATATTATTTAAAGCACCACCAGAAAAAGATTTGGAATGGGGAGATACAGATGTTGAAGGACAATTTAGATTTTTAAGTAGGATTTGGAAGCTTTATATAAATTGTGCAAAAGATATAAATAGTAATAGTAAGTCCTATCCAGATAAAGAAAAAACTTTAATAAAGTCAATGAACATTGCTATAAAAGAAATTTCAAATGACATATTAAATAACCAATTTAATACTGCGATTTCAGAATTAATGAAGTTTTATAATTCATTATCAAATTCCATTAATGAAGTAAACAATAATTTAAAAAAAGATGCTTTAAAAACATTTTGTATTTTATTAGCTCCATTTGCTCCTCATATTGCAGAAGAAATATGGCATCTTATAGGATTTAAAAATTCTGTTCATTTAGAACAATGGCCTTCATTTAATCCCGAAGCACTAAAAGAAGAGTCATATGAACTAGTAATACAAGTAAATGGAAAAGTTCGCGACAAAATAAATATTGATAATGAAATGAATGAAGATCAAATTAAGGAATTGACTCTTAAAAGACCGAACATATTAAAATGGACTCAAGATAAGGAAATAAGAAAAATAATTATTGTTAAAGGAAAAATTATAAATATTGTTGTTTAAGTATTTGTTTTTTGAATAACTAATGAATTTGGATTTGACCAATCGCCCTTAACTAAATAATCATCATTACGGAAACACATTTCACGGAGTATGAAAAATATAGGTTCATTCACTGAATGATCAAATAGTGATGTTATGTCATTTATAGAATATTCTCCTCCTTTGTCTAATAAATCACTTACTTTTTTTTGATACTCAATAATATTTGCGGCTGCTTTCTTTCCAGCTTCAACTCCAGGTTGATCATATGCATTTATATTTACTAATTCAGCATAGAATGATACAGCCCTCTCAAATAAAGCGATTAAGGCACCTAGTGAAAAACAATTTAACTTTTCTAATGTTATGGTGATACTTTGTCTTTTTTCACTAGAAAGTGCTGATCTGGTTCCTTGCAAGAAACCAGAAAGATATTCTTTGGGATTCTCTTTTTCATCAAAAATATTAGTCGATGGAGAATCTAATAATTCAATAAAAACACAAAAGAAGTTATCAATACCATCTCTAAGCTGCTGAACATAAGCATGTTGATCTGTAGATCCTTTATTACCAAAAACTGAAATACCTTGATTAACTACTTCACCATTTCTATTGAATTTCTTACCTAATGATTCCATTACTAATTGCTGAAGATATTTACTAAATACCTGTAACCTATCTCTATAAGGTAAAACGACCATATCTCTCTTGCCAGAGCCATCACCAGTTAAATACCATGCAGAAGATAATAATGCTGCTGGATTATTTTTAAAATCACTTGTACGTGTGGCCTCATCCATTAATGATGCACCTCTAATAAATTCGAATATATTTTCATTAATTAGTGCTAATGGAAGTAATCCAACAGAGCTGGTGATACTCGTTCTTCCACCTACCCAATCTTGTAAATTAAATATTTTCAACCAATTTTCAGAAGTGGCTTTTTTAAATAACTTACTATCTTTCATAGTTATAGCTATAGCATTTGAACTCCATTCAAGAGAATTGTTCTCACAATGACTTTTAATAATTTCCATAGCAATTCTAGGTTCAGGCGTACCACCTGATTTGCTTACAACTACGAATAATGTTGTAGATAATTTTTCAGATAATTCTTCTAACTTTTCGCTAATTAAAAAAGGATCAACATTATCGATATAAGAAAAATTTAATCCTTCAGTGAACTTTTGAAGTGACTCCGTAATAAGTAATGGGCCTAACCCACTTCCACCAATTCCTATCCATAGAACATCCGTATAGTTCTGATTATTCTTATTCTTAATAATTCCATTTAAAATTTGTTTGCCAAATTCAGAAATATCATTAATTTCTGCACTAATCTCTTCTCTTATTTTAGAGGATGGAGAAATTTTTGGATTTCTAAGCCAATAATGTCCAACTTGTCTATTTTCATCAATATTTGATATTGCTCCATTTTCTAATTCTTGAATTGATGAAAAAACATCTAAAAATTTCTGTTCTAGAGTATTTATATCGTTATTTGTGAAATTAATTTTGCTTATGTCTAACCAAATATTTAATTTTTTATCAAACCAAAGATAATTACAAAATTTTTCCCAAGAGTTTAAATCTCCATTCATTTTATATATTTGTTTCTTTTATTTTTTAATTATATCTATACAAATAGTACTTCGATTTAAATTTGTTTAAATTTTTATTTTTAAATACATATGTTTTTGAATATAAACAATTTAAATAGAGGTTTTTTTTTATTTCATATGAATTTATCATTGGATAAAATAAAAAAAATTGGATAAATCATTTAATTACATAATTTCTCCTGAGATATCTGAATTTAGAAGATTTTCACCAAAATTAAAAATAGGTGTACTTGCTTCTGGGAATGGAACAAACTTTCAGGAGTTAATTAATCTCTCAGTAAAAGGAGAATTAGATATCGATATAAAAGTTCTTATAACTAATAAAGATGATGCAGGTTGCATAAAAAGAGCTGAAAGTGTAAAAATACCTCACAAAATAATAAAAGGCAAAAACTTTTTGGAAAAAAAGCTTTTTGAATTAGAAATTATAAATACTTTAATTGATTACGATGTTGAGCTTGTTGTAATGGCTGGATGGATGAAAATAGTCAGTCCATTATTTATTAATCAATTTAAGAATAAAATTATAAATATTCACCCATCATTACTTCCTTCGTATAAAGGGGGTTCTGCAATAAAAGATTCTATATTAAATGGTTCAAAAATAACTGGTTGTTCAGTACATTTTGTTGATGAGGAGGTAGATAGTGGTTCTCTTATAATGCAAGCTGCATTGCCGATTCTAAATAACGACAATATTGAAACACTTTCTAAAAAAATACAATTACTTGAGCATAAAATTTTACCTCACTCAATCTCACATGCTGGTTTTTTGATAAGAAGTAATTTTATGGAAAGTTATTAGTTAACTCAAGACCATCATCTATTGAAAATCCACTAATAATATTTAAATTTTGAATAGCTTGTCCAGTTTGTCCTTTTAACAAATTATCAATTACAGATAAAATAATAATCCTTCCATTTCTGATATCAACTTTCACAGAAAGAAAAATTTGGTTTGTATTTTTAACCCATTTTGTCGATGGGAATGTATCTACAGGTAAGACTTTTATATTTTTAAAATTTCTATAATAATTATCCAAAAGAATTCTGCAATCATCCGATGTTAACCCAGGATCTCTTAATCTCCCATATATTGTCGAATGCATACCCCTTGCAATTGGAACCAAATGAGGAGTAAAAAGCAATTCAATTTTATTTCCAGAAATCATAGATGCTACTTGCTCGATCTCTGAAGTATGTCTATGGTTTATCAATCCATATGCCGATAGACCTTCTCCACATTCTGATAAAAGTAGATTTTGATTTGGTTCTCGACCCCCTCCAGAAGTTCCACTTTTAGAATCAATTACTATACCTTCGTTTTCAATAATTCCCTGAGAAAGATAAGGTGCTAGTGGAATAAGAGCCGATGTTGGATAACAACCTGGACAGGCAATTAATCGTCCTTTTGAAATGGCTTCTTTATTTATTTCAGGAAGTCCGTAGACTGCCTCTTTACATAAATCATCATCGTTCCTTTTATAGATAGCAGCTTCTTTGGAATATACATTTTTCCATTCATATAAGGACTTATATCTATAATCAGCTGATAAATCAATAACTTTAACTCCTCTATCTAATAATTTCCTTGTTAATGTTGAGGCTAGGCCATTTGGCAAACAAAGCAAAGCAACATCTGAGTTGTTTGAGATATTTTCTACAGAAATTTCTTCTATATAGGGATCGGTATCAAGATAAATAAAAGGGAAATTGTCATTCCACTTAGAGCCAGATGTTTTATTACCTCCTAAAAATGAGATATTGTAATTTTTATTTTTCTTTAAAAGATTTACTGCTTGAATACCCCCGTAACCAGTAGCACCTACTATTGCAACATTCATTTCTTTGAATTGGCAGACTTTGAGATAGGATTATAAAGTGTTGAATTTAGGATAAATAACACACTATTTTTCTATATTGATAGGAATAATGAAAGAAACAAGTCCCAAATCAAATAATGGAACAATTTTGGATATAAATGAATCATTTAAAATTGAATTTGATCCTATAAGCGATGCTTTAGCGGCAATAAGAAATGGTGAATGCATAATAGTCGTAGATGATGAAAGAAGAGAGAATGAGGGGGATTTGATTTGTGCTGCTCAGTTTGCAACACCTCAACAAATAAATTTTATGGCTACTGAGGGAAGAGGTCTTATATGCCTAGCGATGCAAGGTGAAAAACTTGATTCCTTAGATTTACCATTAATGGTTGATAGAAATACAGATGAAAATCAAACAGCTTTTACGATTTCAATTGATGCTGGCCCGGAAAATAATGTTTCGACTGGGATATCAGCTGAAGACAGAGCTAAGACAATTCAAGTTGCTATAAATCCAAACACAAAACCTGAGGATTTAAGAAGGCCAGGACATATATTTCCATTAAGAGCTAAAAAAGGGGGAG
The DNA here is from genome assembly GCA_003214235.1 of Prochlorococcus sp. AG-418-F16. Taxonomy (GTDB): domain Bacteria; phylum Cyanobacteriota; class Cyanobacteriia; order PCC-6307; family Cyanobiaceae; genus Prochlorococcus_A. The sequence continues at coordinate 35,164 of QCLW01000003.1, read as the reverse complement.
TATTAAAAAGGGCAGGTCATACAGAAGCAGCTGTAGATATTGCCGCAATGTCAGGTCTATATCCAGCTGGAGTAATTTGTGAAATACAAAATCCTGACGGTTCAATGTCAAGACTTCCTCAACTTAAAGAGTATGCAAAACAGTGGGGGATGAAATTAATATCAATAGCTGATTTAATAAGTTATCGATTTCAAACTGAGAGATTTGTTTTTAGAAAATCAGATGCTGTTCTTCCAAGTATCTTTGGAAATTTCAAAGCCTATGGATATATTAATGAACTTGATGGTTCAGAGCATGTTGCATTAGTTAAACAAAAATCATCAAAATTAAGCGAACCTGTATTAGTTAGAATGCATTCAGAATGCCTAACTGGTGATGCTTTTGGATCATTACGTTGTGATTGTAGACCTCAGTTAGAGGCTGCTTTATCAAGGATAGAAAAGGAGGAAGAGGGCGTTGTAGTTTACTTGAGACAGGAAGGTAGAGGTATTGGTCTTATAAATAAATTAAAAGCTTACAGTTTACAGGATGGTGGATTGGACACGGTAGAAGCTAATGAAAAACTAGGATTTCCTGCTGACCTAAGAAATTATGGAGTTGGAGCACAGATATTAACTGATCTTGGTATAAAAAAATTAAAATTATTAACAAATAATCCCAGAAAGATTGCGGGATTAGGTGGTTATGGAATTGAAGTTATTGAGAGAGTTCCATTGGTGATTTGTCCTAATGATAATAATGCTGAATATTTGAGTGTTAAGAAAACAAAGCTAGGCCACATGATTGATGAAGATAATTCAAATTCAAGAAATATCGATCCATTTATATCAATTTTTCTTGACGGAAATTATAAATCTATAGATCTAGTACAAATAAAAAATAAAGTAATTAAATTCTGTAATGATAAAAACATTAATATTAAACTGGAAAGTTCTCCAAGATTATTGGCTTTTTGGAATAGACCAAAATTAGTTTGGCGAATTTTACATGATCGAAATAGAATTAATTCAGACATAACTGATTACGAAATAAAGAATATAGAATTATTTATTCAGTTTTTATACAAACTGGATAGTAATAAGATTGGGATAATTATTTCTAGAAATATTGAACAAGCATTACATCCAAAAAATAGTATCAAACTTATAAATACTAAATTTACTATTAACAATGAAATCTTATATTCATCTACAAGAAAATTTAATCTAGATAAAGAGACATTTAGTGTTGTTTTTGAAGGCTAGAATTACTACTTTAGAGTTGCCTTTAAAATTTTTGAACCGTTAGTAAGCTTTAGTACAACATCCATATCATCTGTCTTACCAAAAACAGTATGAACTCCATCGAGATGAGGTTGTGGTTCATAAACTATAAAAAACTGACTACCACCTGTATCCTTACCTGCATGAGCCATAGAAAGTGAACCTTTTAGATGTTTATTTGAATTAATTTCACATTTAATGTTGTATCCAGGACCTCCAGTTCCTGGCATACCAGATGCTCCATTTCTTGTATTAGGACATCCACCCTGGGCCATAAATCCAGGAATAACCCTGTGAAATGCTAGACCATCATAAAATCCATCACTTATTAATTTAGTGAAGTTATTAACAGTATTAGGAGCATCATCAGAGAAAAAATCAATATTAATGTTCCCTACTTCGGTTTCAAATAAAGCTTTTGACATTGTTTATTTATTTATTTGTTTATATTTTAATCATTAAAGTAACTTTTCAAGGTTTTCCTTAATGGTATTTATATCAATTTTTTCTTTATTATTATTATCTTCACCCCAATCTTCAACTCCTAGGTTTTTCTGAGGTGGAGAAATTAGTAATCTGTCTTCGGCTGTTTTAGGAACAAAATTTTTCTCCACTAATTTACATTCATAATCTAACTTAATGCAGAAATCTTTTATTTCTTCTATGTCGATTCTTTCAACTGTTGGTAAAGGGAAGTCTTGTGCCTCTAGTAAACCACAATATCTTGTTGCATCATCTTTGTCTTCAAACATGAGAACTATAGTTCTTCCTTTAAGTTCGATTGAATGAATTCCTTCCTTATCTGTTCCTGAATTAAATAAAAGAACAAATATGTCCATAAGTGTTATTTTTACTATTAATATAATATTTGATTAAGAATCAGAAAGTGATAATTCTTGTAATCTTGTATATAAAGCAATTTCTTCATCATTAATATCAGCAGGAATAACTACCAAAATTTCAACATATTGATCGCCCACGTTATGTTCGAAGGTTAGGCCTCTACCTTTCAAACGTAACATTCTTCCTGTTGATGATTTGGGAGGAACTTGAAGAGTTACATTTCCATCAAGAGTAGGAACTTCTACAGCACAACCAAGAAGAGCATCATGAGGAAATAATTCTAGTTTATAAAGAACTCTTAAACCATCGATTCGTAGACCAGTTTCAGTTTGAACTTTTAACTGTAAATAATGATCTTTACCTCCCCTTGCAATGTTTTCAAGTCTTAATCTCCAACCATCTCCTGCGAACGGTGGTGTATCAACTTCAACAACGGTTTTATCTTCAAGTTCAATTAATATTGAAGCTCCACACAAGGCTTCATTGGGAGTTAATTCGATAATTGTCTCAATATCTTGATCTAATTTTACTGGAGGTGGTTCTTCTGGAGACGTTGTAGGGTATTGATAATTATAGAATTCATTATTATCTATATTTGGGGATTCATCCATAAATGATTCATTATTATTTTCGTCGTAATTTATAGCGCTGTATTCATATCCAAATAATGAATCAAGATAATCTTGAAAATCAGGAAAACCTGTCTTGAAATTATTATTTTCATAATCATCATGATTATCTATATCGGAACTATCATTCCTTTTATTTGAATCACGTAGATATTCATATGCTTCGTTAATTAATTTAAATCTTTCTTCCGCATTAATATCATTTTTATTTAAATCTGGATGCCATTTTCTTGCTTCTCTCCGAAAAGCCTTTTTAAGTTCCTTATCGTCGAAATCATGAGATAAACCCAAAATCGACAAATAGTCTTTTTTAGAGGAAATAGTCATTGTCCCATGGATCATCATCCCTAGAGTTACCATACCTCGAATTTCTATAATTTCTATTCATTTGATTATCCCAAGGATCATCATCCCAATAATCATCAGAAAATAGTTCATCCTTTAATGATCCAAATGTATTTTTAATACCCTGTAATGGATTATTATCAGTTTTCCTTTCTGCAGCAAATTTTCTGTTTAAACCAAATAATGCTTCTTGGAGAGCGCTTACTGAAATTTCTAATTCTTGAGGATCATCATCATCAATGTATTCTTCAACATCTTGAATAGCCAATTCAACAGCTCGTTGTTGTCTTTCAGCTCCATAAGGCCCAAATTCTAAAGAGGCATCTCTAAGTCTTCTCTCAGCTTGAGCAATTAGAGTTAAAGCGCTATTTTTTCTATCAATAACAGATCTTTTCTTTCTATCTTCATTAGCTTTTGACTTAGCTTCTTCGATTATCGAATTAATTTCTTGTTCGTTTAAATTTGAGCCTCCAGAAATAGTAACTGTTTGCTTTCTACCAGTTGTTCTATCAGTTGCACTTACTTCTAATAGACCATTTGCATCAATATCAAATGCTACTTGAACTTGTGGTATTCCCCTAGGTGCTGGAGGAATTCCTGATAACCTAAATTTTCCAAGAGATTTATTTTCAGAAGCCAATGGTCTTTCACCTTGCCTTACTTGAACAACCACTGAAGATTGATTGGCTTCTGATGTACTAAAAACATCAGATTGTCTTACCGGTATTGGTGTATTGCGAGGTATAAGTACCTTCATAAGACCACCAATAGTTTCCAAACCTAAAGATAATGGGGTAACGTCATTTAGCAGTAAATCTTGTAAATCACCACTTATTATTCCGGATTGTATCGCAGCACCAACTGCAACTACTTCATCTGGATTAACAGATTGACAGGGATCATTAGGAACAAGAGTCTTAACTAATTGTTGAACCATTGGGATTCTTGTGCTGCCTCCGACAAGAACTACCTCATCTATATCTTCTGCGTTCCAACCAGAGTCATCTAAAGCTATTTGAACAGGCTCTAATAATCTATCTAATAGATCTTGAGATAATGATTCAAATAATTTTCTATCTAAGGTCTCTTCAATATGCAATGGCCCTTCTTTACTTGTGGTGATGAATGGTAATGAAATTTTTGTTTTTAGCAATCCTGATAATTCACATTTAGCTTTTTCAGCAGCTTCAGTTAATCTCTGCAACGCCTGTCTATCTCTTCTTAGATCAATATCATATTTAGCAAGAAATTTTTCAGCTAACCAATCTACTATTTTCGAGTCAAAATTATTTCCTCCAAGTTGGGTATCTCCACAAGTAGCTTTTACATCAAATACACCATTAGAAATTTTTAATAATGAAACATCAAATGTACCACCCCCTAAATCAAAAAACCAAAACGTTATTAGAGGAACTTTTTTCAAAACCATATGCTAAAGCAGCAGCTGTAGGTTCATTTAGAATTCTATCTACTTTAATGCCAGCTAATATTGCAGAATCCTTTGTGGCTTGCCTTTGTGATTCATTAAAATATGCAGGCACTGTAATAACAGCTGATTCAACAATATCTCCAAGGTATGTTTCAGCATCATTTATTAATTTTCTAATTAATGAGCTGACTAACTCTTCAGGAGCATACTCTCTCTCAGTATTTGGACTAAGAACCCTAACACTTCCAGAATTATTTGCCTTAACATTATAAGGAACAGAAATACTTGTCTCATCTAGTTCATCCCAGTCACTACCAATAAATCTTTTTAAGTTATAAAAGGTATTCTTAGGATTCAAAACAATTTGTCTTCTTGCTTGGTCACCTATTACTATTTCTTTGTCTTTTGTAAATCCAACTATTGAAGGTGTTGTTCTAGATCCTTCAGAATTTGCTATTACAATTGGACGACCAGCTTCTATAACTCCTACAACAGAGTTAGTAGTACCTAAATCAATTCCAACTATTTGCCCCATGATTTTAGATTGCTAAATTAAAGCAAAATTTACTAATAATTTAATTAATTTTTATCTTTGATATTTACATATAATAGTAAAAATCAAATATTTTCAACTTAATTTAAATAAATAAGTTTATTTATAACCTGTCAAACATATTACTATCTATTTTAAAAATACTCTGCAGATATAAATGTTGATGTAATTCACCAACATCAACTAATATAGAACGGAGAGAGAGGGATTCGAACCCTCGATAAAGTTGCCCCTATACAGCATTTCCAGTGCTGCGCCTTCAACCACTCGGCCACCTCTCCTAAGAACCACATATTAACCCTTTATCATCCCATTTTTGAGGAAAGTTATTTGAATAAGACTTTCACTGTCACGATTAAAAATAAAGAAACCGGAAAGGTCTATCAAGAGCAGGTTAATTGTGATGAATATATTCTAAAGGAATTTGAAAAGAAAGGATTTAAGCTTCCATTTTCATGTAGAAATGGTTGCTGTACAAGTTGTGCAGTTAGAATAATATCTGGTACGTTGCAACAACCTGAAGCTATGGGTGTATCTCAATCATTAAAAGACAAAGGTTATGCACTCCTTTGTGTAGCCAAAGCCACTGCGGATCTCGAGGTGGAAACAACTTACGAAGATGAAGTTTATGATATGCAATTTGGACAATATTTTGGAAGGGGAAATACAAGAATAGCCCCACCTTGGGAATTTGAGGAAGATTAATTAAAATGTTTGAACTCAAAGATATAGAAGAACTTACAAATCATATAAGCCTACCAAAGTTGTATGAAATAGCCAAAAACTCTGCTCAAATTGGGAATGAAATTTTAAAAATTAATTACAATAAAATTCAAAAAATATCGTCTAAAGGTAGAAAAGGTGATCTTGTAACCAATGTAGATTTGGAAGTTGAAAAAAAAATAAAAGAATATTTAGTAGAAGAAACACCCAACATATCTATCCATGCAGAGGAATCTGGCAAATTAAATAAATCCTCTGATTTAACATGGTGTTTAGACCCATTAGACGGTACAACTAACTATTCTCACGGATATCCTTTTTTTGGAACTTCTATTGGTCTTGTATATAAAAATAAACCAATTATAGGAGCTATATCAGTACCATATTTTAATGAATTATATTCAGCCTGTATAGGAATAGGTTCGTTTTGTAATGATACTGAACTTAAAGTATCGAGCCCTAGTAATCTTTCTGAGAGCTTACTTGTTACTGGTTTTTCTTATGACAGATTTGAGACAGAGGATAATAATTATGCTGAATTTTGTTTCCTAACACATAAAACTAGAGGAGTTAGAAGAGGAGGAGCGGCAGCAGTAGATCTAGCATTTGTTGCCGCAGGAAAGGTTGATGGATACTGGGAAAGAGGATTAGAGGTTTGGGACCTGGCGGCCGGTGCTATTATTGTTAAAGAGGCAGGTGGAATTATTTCGGATTATCCATCTGGCGAATTTAATTTAACTTCTGGAAGAATTCTTGCATGCTCCCCTAGCCTTGAAAATGAATTAAAAAATGTACTAGATAATGTTTCTCCATTTAATAAAAATCTTTATACTTAAAAATCGTTAAATATTAAAATGACTGATATAAAGGAAATTAAATTAGTAGATGTAAAAAATAACTCTAATATCATAAATAATTTGAATAATATTTATAAACTATGGGGTTATGAGGAAGTGTCACCTTCATTTATAAACACTTTAGAGACTATAAAAGGTCGTGGTGTTATTGAAGAAAATGAAGTTGTTGGAATAGTAAGTAATAATTCATTATGTCTTAGGCCAGAAATGACAACATCTATTGTCAAATTATCATCAACTAGATTAATAAATAAAAAAAGACCTATAAGATTATTTACCAATGGAATGGTATTTAATAAGAAACAAAATAATAAAAATTCATTTAAGTTGCAAGAGAAACTGCAGAGTGGAATTGAATTAATTGGATATGATACAAAATACCCAGAAATTGAAGTTATTAATTTATTGTTTGATGCAATAGATAATATTAATTTGAAGGATGATTGTAATTTATGTCTACTAGTTAGTACCACAAAAATAATGGACTTGATTTTGAACAAATATAAGGATAATAATTTTGAAGAAATTAAGAAAAGTCTGGTTAACTTTGATCAAGATAAATTATCTAAATTAGGAATTGAAGATGATGATAAATATATTCTGCAAGATTTATTATTCACAAGAGGCGAACCAATTGCAATATTAAAAAAATTGAAAAGTATATATGGTAATAGTAAAACTCTAGATGACCTAAATTTTTTATTCGAAACATTATCAATAATATCTAATAAATATGGTGTTAAATTACAACTTGACCCTACATTTCAACCTCACTTGAATTTATACGAAGGGATAGTCTTTCAACTTATAGGAGATAGTGGTAAAAATAAAAACGTGATCGCAAAAGGTGGAAGATATGATGAACTAGTAAGAACTTTTAGTCCTAATGAAACAATCCTAAATGGTATTGGATTTACCATCTCCATTGATGTTTTAAGAACTTTAATTAAAGAAGAAAAGACAGATAAGAAAAAAATTTTGTTAATGTTTAAAGATTCTTATTTATTAGAAAAAGGTATGAATGAGCAAAAAGAACTACAGAAAAAAGGAACTATTGCTGTCTTGTATTTAAATCCATGTGATGACTTGGCTAAAGCCAATCAAATAATGAAAGAAAATAATTGTACTCAGATATTGTGGATCAAATAAATAACTTTTCAATAATTGATTGATAAATCTAACTATTAGATTTATATATTGTTCGGTCAATACTCCTAATTAAGCTTGATTAACTAGTTTTTAGGAAATAGGATTTATATGTTTAATTTATTTTATAAATGGAAAAAGGCGAAATCCGTATTAATACCGAGAATATTTTCCCAATTATCAAAAAGGCGGTATATTCTGATCATGAAATCTTTTTAAGGGAACTTGTTAGTAACGGTATTGACGCAATAAGTAAAAGAAGAATGGCTTCTATGGCAGGTGATTGCGAAAATACTGAGGAAGCTCAAGTAAAAATAACTATTGACCGTGAGAAAAAGACCCTAACAATATCTGATAATGGAATTGGAATGAATGATGAAGAAATAAAAAAGTATATAAACCAAGTAGCATTCTCAAGCGCCGAAGAATTCCTATCAAAATATAAAAAAGATAATGATGAATTTATTGGTCATTTTGGACTTGGATTTTATTCAAGTTTCATGGTTGCAGAAAGAGTCGATATAATAACTAAATCAGCGATAGAGGAATCAAAAGCTTTCAAATGGTCTTGTGATGGATCACCAAATTTTACGTTAGAGGAATCAGAAAGGGAGACAATTGGTACAGATGTAATACTTCACCTACTTGAAGAAGAAAAAGAGTTTATTGAACCTGAAAGGATTAAATCATTAATAAAAAAATATTGTGATTTTATGCCAATAGATGTCCTATTAGAAGGCGAGACAATTAATAAGAAAAATCCTCCTTGGAGAAAACAACCCAGTGAATTAAAAGATGAGGATTATATCGATTTATATAAATATCTTTACCCTTTTCAAGGAGATCCATTGTTATGGATTCATTTAAATACAGATTATCCATATGATATACAAGGCATATTGTATTTTCCTAAGTTGTCTGGAAGAGCTGATTGGGAAAAGGGAGAAATAAAACTATTTTGTAATCAAGTATTTGTAAGCGATTCAATTAAAGAGATAGTACCAAAATACCTTTTACCTCTAAGGGGAGTTATTGATTCAACAGATATTCCATTAAATGTTAGTAGAAGCGCCTTACAAACAGATAGAAAGGTAAGGTCAATATCATCATTTATTTCAAAAAAAATTGCAAATAAATTAAAGGATTTGATAAAAAATTCTCCAGAATTTTATGCAGAAATATGGGATTCCATATCTGCTTTTATAAAGATTGGTGCAATCGAAGATGATAAATTTGCTGATTTAGTAAATGACAGTATAATTTTCGAAACAATAATCAATTCAGAAAAAGACGCAACTAAGGAGATTGAAAATAAATCCCTTATTAAATCCAATGATAAATATTTCACAACTCTGTCAAATTACAAAGAAAGAAATAAGGTAAATGATTCTAAAAAAATTATTTACTGTTCAGATTTGATTGCTCAGTCAAGTGCATTAAATATCTGTTTATCTGATAACAAAGAAGTTATTAAATCAGATCCGTTAATTGATGCACAATTCCTTCCATGGTTAGAAAGTAAAAACGAAGATTATCAATTCCAAAGAGTTGATTCAGAAATCAATGAACTAGAAGATAAGGAATCTAAAGAAATTGTAGACAAGGATGGTAAATCAAATACAGAAAATCTTAAAGATACGATAGTTAAAGCACTTAACAATGAAAAAGTAACAGTTAAAGTACAGTCACTTTCAAGTAAAGATGCGCCCCCTGCAATGATCTTGCTTCCAGAGCAAATGAGGAGAATTAATGATATGGGAGCTTACATGGAACAAAAGATGCCTGGCTTGCCTGAATATCATGTCCTCTTAATTAATAAAGAACATCCACTTATTATTGGCCTTAATAAAATTACAGGCAATAAAATAATTATTGATAAAAAAGATCCTATTGAAAATCCATTGGCTTCTAAAATTGCTAATCATGTTTATGATATGGCTAAACTTTCCGTTGGTGGATTAGATCAAGAACAGATCATTAATTTACAAAATAATAATGCCGATTTAATTTCAGAATTGCTTAATTCAACAACTTAAGTCGTGTGTTAAAATTTTTAAAGATATAATTTAAAAATATGTCAAGAGTTTGTGAACTAACTGGTGCAAAAGCTAATAACGGGATGGCCGTGAGCCACTCACATATACGTACAAAAAAATTACAACAAGTTAACCTTCAAAAAAGAAGACTTTGGTGGGAAGAAGGAAAAAAATGGGTAAATATAAGAATTAGTACCAAAGCACTAAAGTCAATACAAAAAGTTGGTTTAAATAAATTTGCGAAATCAAATGGAGTTGATTTAAAAAAATTCTAAATTTGATGAGAAATTTAGTTGTAAGTATATTAATATCATTTTTTCTTTCAATTAATTGTAATTCAGTATTAGCATTTGACTTTGCTCCTGAAGTAGGTGACTTGGCTCCAAACTTTCATCTAGAAGGTTTTAATAAAAAAATAAAAACAAAAACAATTTGGGAATTAAGTGATTTTAAAGGTAAATGGCTTGTAATGTATTTTTATCCAAAGGATTTTACTGCAGGTTGCACTCTTGAAGCTAAAGGTTTTTCAGAATTAAAAAATGATTTTTCTAAATATAATTCTGAAATTGTTGGGATTAGTGCTGATAATCAAGATTCTCATGAAAGTTTTTGCAGCGAGAAATCCATAAACTATACTTTATTATCTGATCCTGACGGAATTATTAGTGATAAATATGGTTCCTGGATTCCGCCATTCTCAGATAGAAATACTTTTTTGATTTCTCCAGATGGAAAAATTTCTTATAGATGGATAAGTGTAATACCAATAAATCATGCTAAGGAAGTACTCAACGTATTAAAGAAAAAAATATAAAATTTTGCACGAACTATCACTTGGAACTTGGTTAATACATATCTCATCAGTGATTGAATGGATTTATGCAATATTTATAATTAATAAAATAAGTAATTCTGAAAAATATAAAACTTTTTATTGGTTAAGCCTTGCTATGATTCCAAATTTAATTAGTGCCATGTGTGCTATAACCTGGCACATTTACGATAATCAAGAGGCTTTGTATGGTTTAGTAACTCTTCAAGGAATCTTAACTTTTATAGGTAACTCAACATTAGCTATGGCAACAATTTACATATACAAAACATCATTGACTTATGAATGATTATTTCTTAAGGTTTTTAGAAAAATTAGCGACTTTTGATAATACAGTGCTATTTGCTGCGTCAATCATTCCATATTCAATCTTTTTGTATTACTTATACAAAATTAGATCTGTTAATAGATTAGTAAAAACAGGCTTTTCATTAACAGTTTTCTTTGTATTTATAACTATACTATTATCTATTTTTTCATTAACTTTTTATAATAAAGCCCTTGTTGATGTTGACCTTTTACATGGTTCCGCTGAATTTTTTCTAACCCTAAGCGATTTTGTTATTTTATTTGGATTCATAAAGATCTTAAATGGTTTAGAAGTAAACAACTCTTAAGACCTTTAACAATTTTGTGTTTTTTAGGTGAATATATAAGAGAATAGTTAAAAATAACGAATTTTTATGCTTACTACATTATTTGCAGCTGCAGATCCAGCAACATTTTCTTGGTCTCCAAAATGCGCCATGATAATGATTACATGTAATGGTATTGCTTATGCAATAGCTAGAGCAAATATTCAAAAACCTAATGAAGGTTTTGAAATACCTAATTCAACATTTTATGGTGGTTTAAGTCACGCATCAGTTGTTGGAGCTAATTGCTTGGGTCATATATTTGGAATTGGTGCGATACTTGGATTAGCATCACGTGGTGTTTTATAGAAATTTATTAAAGTAATTTTTAATTATTTAATTTGAATTTCTCGATAATTTTATCTGCCATCTGATCAGACATAAGACCTAATTTTCTCTTACTCTGATCAGGTGATGCATGATCAACTAAAACATCAGGTATACCAATCCTGTATACAGGAATATTAACTTCATTATCGTTAAATAACTCAACGATAGCTGAACCAAACCCACCAATTAATGTCCCTTCCTCCATAGTTACTACTTTTTGGATTCTACTTGCTAGAGGAATAATTAGGTTTTGATCGAGAGGTTTTACAAATCTTGCATTTACAATGCAAGCATTAATGTTCATATCCTTTAAGATCTTCGATGTTTCAATTGCCGAAGCGACCATAGAGCCATAAGCAATAATTAAAATATCATTACCCTCTTCTAATATTTCACCTTCACCTATATTAATTGGTTTCCAACCCTCATCCATTACAGCTACGCCTAATCCAGAACCTCTGGGTATTCTTAGAGCGGTAGGTCCTTTATGGTTAATTGATGTAATTAACATTCTCTGCAATTCGGACTCATCTTTTGGAGCCATTAAGACAAAATTAGGTATGGATCTCATATAACTTATATCGTACTGACCTTGATGGGTAGGACCATCAGCTCCAACTATTCCAGCTCTATCAAGTACGAATGATACAGGTAAATTTTGTATCCCTACATCATGAATTAGTTGATCAAAAGCACGTTGAAGGAAAGTGCTGTAAATAGCTACAACTGGTTTAAGACCATCGCATGACATTCCTGCTGCAAGAGTAACAGCATGCTGCTCAGCTATTCCTACATCGACATATTGATCTGGGATATTTTTTTGCAAAATATCTAATCCGGTGCCAGTAGCCATTGCTGCAGTAATACCAATAACTTTGCTATCTTGTTCACATATTTTTAATAAGGTTTGACCAAAAATTTTACTGTAACTAACAGGCTTTGGTTTATTAGATGGAATAGATTTCCCAGTGGTAAGATCAAATGCAGACTGGGCATGATACCCAACTTGATCAGCTTCTGCATAAGGGTAACCCTTGCCTTTTGTTGTAACAACATGAACTAGCACAGGTTTTTTTAGTCTATGAGCGGCATTAAATGTATTAATTAAATTTCCAATATTATGACCGTCAATTGGACCCATATATGTAAACCCAAGTTCTTCAAAAACAGCACCAACTTTAGGTACAGCTAAACGTCTAACGCTTCCTTTAATATTTTTCAGTTCTTCTGGTATATCCTTACCAATTAACGGAATATTTTTTACACTTTCTTGTACGCTATCTGATAAAAATTGTAATGGGGGACTAAGTCTAACCTTATTTAAATAAGATGAAAGAGCGCCAACTGGAGGAGATATAGACATATCATTATCATTAAGGACTACAACAAAGGGTGTATTTGGTAGGTGGCCAGCATGATTTATAGCTTCTAAAGCCATTCCACCCGTCAATGCTCCATCTCCAATTACAGCTACACATTTATGATTTTCTCCTTTTCTATCTCTTGCTATCGCCATTCCTAATGCAGCTGAAATAGATGTACTAGCATGACCTGCACCAAAATGGTCAAATTTATTTTCACTTCTTTTCAGATAACCTGCTACACCATTTTGTTGTCTAAGTGAATCAAATTCAGAGAAACGACCTGTTATTAATTTATGAGGATAACCTTGATGACCAACATCCCAAACAACTTTGTCAAAATCAAGATCAAGAGTTTGATATAAAGCCAGTGTCAACTCAACTACGCCTAATCCAGGACCAAGGTGTCCACCACTGGTGGATACTACTTGAAGATGTCTTTCCCTAATTTGACAAGCAATTTCCTCTAATTGTGCAACTGTTAAGCCATGTAGTTCATTCGGATGACTTAACTCACTTAAAAGCATTACATAAAAATAGTTATCTATATAATTTAAAACGCCGAGGTGCAAAATGAGTACTTTTTATGAAATAGATCATGTAATGTTTTATTAGATTAATAATTTAGTGCTAAAAATAAGTATATGAATGATTATTTTGAAAAAATACTTCAAGCTGAAGTTTATGAAGTAGCAAAAAAAACACCGCTAGAAAAAGCTCATAATTTGAGTAATAAGCTTAAAAATGAAATTTACTTAAAAAGAGAAGATCTTCAAGACGTATTTTCATTTAAAATAAGGGGTGCATATAACAAAATGAGTAAGCTCAATAAGTCACAGCTTACTCAGGGAGTAATTACCTCTAGTGCAGGTAATCATGCTCAAGGGGTGGCATTGAGTGCTCTCAAGTTAAATTGCCAAGCAACTATTTTAATGCCCATAACGACACCTCTAGTTAAAATAAACGCCGTTAAAAATTTAAAAGCAAAAGTTATATTGTATGGAGATAATTATGATGAAACTTATAGAGAAGCAATACGGATTAGCCAAGAAAGAAACTTATGTTTTATTCATCCTTTTGATGATCCAGACGTAATAGCAGGACAAGGAACTATAGCTATTGAACTTGAACAACAATTAAATGACAAACCATATGCCATTTATGTTGCGGTAGGTGGTGGGGGATTAATCGCAGGAATATCTTTATACATAAAAAAAATATGGCCTATGGTAAAAATAATTGGAGTAGAGCCTGAAGACGCAGATGCTATGTCAAAGTCTTTGGAAGAATCAAAAATTGTGGAATTATCTTCGGTAGGACAGTTTGCAGATGGAGTGGCAGTAAAAAAAGTTGGTAATAATACTTTTGATATTGGCAAGAGATATATTGATAAGATGATTACGGTTAATACAGATGAAATATGTGCTGCAATAAAAGATGTTTTTGAAGATACTAGATCGATATTAGAGCCTGCAGGAGCATTATCAATTGCTGGAATGAAAAAAGACATCTTCGAGTCTCATCACTCAAATAAAAAAATGATAGCAATAGCATGTGGTGCAAATATGAACTTTGAAAGGCTTAGATTTGTTGCAGAAAGAGCCGAGCTTGGAGAGTGCAAAGAGGTAATGATGGCTGTTGAAATTCCAGAACGAGCCGGTAGTTTAATTGATTTTTGTAAATTGCTTAATGATAGAAATTTAACTGAATTTAGTTATAGAATGTCAAATTCATCAAACGCACAGATATTTGTAGGAGTTCAGGTTTATGGATTAATTGATAAAAAAAATCTATTAGATGATTTTAAAAAGTCACAATATCCATTTATGGATATAAGTGATGATGAATTATCTAAAAATCATCTCAGACATATGGTAGGTGGAAGATTACCACAGAATATTAATGAATTGAATAATATAAATCTTGCAGAGTTGCTATACAGATTTGAATTTCCAGAAAGGCCTGGAGCATTAATAGATTTCTTAAATAATATGAAATCTAATTGGACCATAAGCGTATTTCACTATAGGAACTATGGTGCTGATGTAGGAAAAATTGTTATTGGAGTTTTAATTAATAAAAATGAAATTAAAGAATGGGAAAAATTTGTAAGGATCTTAGGTTATAAATACTGGGATGAGACTCAAAACAATACGTATAAATTATTCCTTGGTGCATCAGATTAAATATAAGGTAAATTAGGAATGAATTTGGTCATCAAAAATTAATCAATCTGATCTAATTACTAAGAAAATATCTGATATAGATCTAATTACCAGAATTGAGGCTGTCCTTTATTTGAAAGGAAGACCAATAACAAAAAAAGATCTTTCCGAAATTACTAATACGGATATCAATTCAATAAATGAATCAATTAAAGATCTAAAAAATAAATATTCCAATCCAAACTCAGCAATAGTATTAAATGAAGTAAATAATAGTTTTTGTCTGGAGTTAAAATCTAGTCTTAATGATTTTGTAGAGGATTTACTGCCTTCTGATCTTAAAACATCAGAATTAAGGACATTGGCAACCATTGCTATTAAAAAGAAGATTCTACAATCAGATCTTATACTACTAAGAGGCTCAGGTGCTTATGAACATATTAAAGAATTACTAGAAAAAAAATTCATTGTGAAACGAAAGCAAAAAGACGGTAGATCATTTTGGTTGTCCTTATCCGATAAGTTTTTCCAAACTTTTGCTGTAAGTAATGAATATCTCTCAAATATAGGATCCGGCATTAACAAGCAGCCATAATAAGGAAATGTTAAGATAGAAAGAACTACTTAAGAAAGATGTTATCTGAGATTTTTGCGGTTTTAGGTCAAACACTGTCAATTTATTCTTTCATATTAATAATAAGAATTTTACTTACATGGTTTCCAGGAATCGATTGGAGTAATAGTATTTTGTCTGCTTTAACGTCTATCACAGATCCTTATTTAAACATTTTTAGAGGTATTATTCCTCCAATTGGCGGATTTGACATCTCATCTTTATTAGCTTTTCTACTTTTAAATGTTATTCAAAACTTAATTACAAATCTTCAGTATGCAAGCTTAGGTTATAGCTAAATATTATCTATCATCGCCTGAACCAGATATCTTACCTTTAGAAGCTCTTGATTTTAATTTTTCAAGGTTTTGTAATGCAACATCTTCTAAATTAAAATTTAATTCTGTACAGAGATTAGATATGTACCATAAAACATCTCCCAACTCTTTTTTTATACCTAATTTTGATTCTTTATCAAATACTCCATTTTTATCCCTAATTACTTTTTTTACTTTTTCTGCGACTTCACCTGCTTCGCCAACTAAACCAAGAGTTGGATAAATATAATTTGAGCCTAAATCTGGATATTGAGCTGTTTCTCTTGCTTTTTTCTGATAAGTTTTAAAATCCATGACTTAAATAACTAACTTTGGGTATGGTAAATTTATTTATATCTAGCAATATTATTTATATATGTCGAATATTGATTTAAAAAGAAGAACAAAAATTGTCGCTACTATTGGCCCTGCAACACAATCTGAAGAGATAATTACAGAGTTAATTAAGGCTGGAGTTACAACATTCAGATTAAATTTCTCACATGGAGATCATAAAGATCATGCAGAGAGAATTAAAACTATTAGGGATGTATCAAAAAAATTAGCCATAGATATTGGTATTTTACAAGATCTTCAAGGTCCAAAAATTAGATTGGGGCGATTCAATGATGGTCCAGTCAAAGTTCAAAAAGGTGATAAATTCAAACTTACCTCCAAAGAAGTCGAATGTACAAATACTATTGCGAATGTCACCTACGAAAATCTTTCTCAAGAAGTTAGTGAAGGAAAAAGAATATTATTAGATGATGGCAAAATTGAAATGATTGTAGAAAAAGTTGATTTAAAAGCTAATCTTTTAGAATGTTTGGTGACTGTAGGCGGGGTTCTTTCAAATAATAAAGGTGTAAATTTCCCAGATGTTCAATTATCAGTAAAAGCTTTAACAGACAAAGATAAAGAGGATTTAAAGTTCGGCTTATCTCAAGGTGTTGACTGGATAGCTCTAAGTTTCGTAAGAAATCCATCCGATATAAATGAGATAAAAGATTTAATAAACAAAAATGGGCATTCAACTCCAGTAATCGCAAAAATAGAAAAATTTGAGGCAATTGATCAAATTGATACTGTATTACCATTATGTGATGGGGTTATGGTTGCTAGAGGAGATTTGGGAGTAGAAATGCCAGCTGAAGAAGTTCCTCTTTTACAAAAGGAATTAATAAGAAAAGCTAATTCATTAGGTATACCAATAATCACTGCGACTCAAATGCTTGATTCTATGGCTTCAAATCCAAGACCAACTAGGGCAGAAGTAAGCGATGTAGCCAATGCAATACTTGATGGAACCGATGCCGTAATGCTATCAAACGAGACTGCAGTTGGTGATTATCCTGTAGAAGCAGTCCAAACGATGGCAACTATAGCTATAAGAATTGAGAGGGATTATCCACTTAAAGCAATAGAGAGTCACTTACCTAGTACAATCCCAAATGCTATTAGTGCAGCTGTAAGTAATATAGCTAGACAACTTGATGCAGGAGCAATAATTCCTTTAACAAAATCAGGTTCTACTGCTAGAAATGTAAGCAAATTTAGACCACCAACTCCTATTTTAGCGACTACTACAGAGAGGAGTGTGGCGAGAAGATTACAACTAGTGTGGGGTGTTACTCCCATATTAGTTAAAAATGATGAAAGAACTGCAAAAACATTTAGTTTGGCTATGCAAACTGCTCAGGAAATGGGAATCCTAAATCAAGGGGATTTAGTAGTTCAAACAGCAGGTACATTAACAGGTATTAGTGGGTCTACAGATTTAATAAAAGTCGGTTTAGTTAGAAAGATTGTTTCAAGAGGAATTTCAATAGGGGAAATTGGAGTTACAGGTAAAGCAAGAATAATAAAAAATAAACTTGATATGTCCTTAATTTGTCCAGGAGAAATATTATTTGTTCCAGAAGAGTTATTGGGAAATATTCCAATAAGCAAAAATATTGCCGGGCTTGTTACCAACCAAAATGTTGATGATGTTTACGCGTTTTTTAATAAAAATAATAAGAAGATTTCTACAATTTGTAATTTAGAAAATATAAATGATCTTCAAATTATTAATGGAGACCTCATAACATTGCAGCTTAATGAAGGGGTTATTTATATGGGGCAAATTGAAGATGATGAGGAAGCAATAGATAAATATAAATATGTCTAGGAAAATCTCACTAAAGGAAGCCTTAGGCATGGCGACCAAGACATTAGTCACAAACAAATTAAGAAGTTCTTTAACTATGCTAGGGATAATTATAGGCAATGCATCAGTAATTACACTTGTTGGGCTTGGAAGAGGTGCTCAAACATTAGCAAAAAATCAATTAAGTAATTTAGGTGCAAATGTTTTATTTATTGTTCCTGGAAATAATGACACAAGAAGAAGAGGAATTTCATTTCCTAAAAACTTAGTTTTAGAAGATGCCTTAGCAATAAGGAATCAAGTCCCAACAGTAAAAAAAGTGGCTCCTCAAATCTCTGCGAATGAAATAGTTCAATCAAATTCTAAGAGTCTAAACATATCAATTGCTGGAGTTACTCCTGAGTTTCTTGATGTTAGAAGCTTTGAAGTAGATAAGGGTAGGTTCTTATCACAAAGCGATATTAACAGCGCTAGGAGTTATGTAGTTATAGGTCCTGATCTAAAAGACGAATTCTTTGAAAATAAATCTTCATCACTTGGGGAAAAAATCAGAATTAAAGATCATACTTATGAAATAATAGGAATTTTAAAACCAAAAGGGGCAGTATTTGGGAGTAATCAAGACAAAAATGCTTATATTCCATTGACTACCATGGTTAATAGAATTACAGGGAAGGACCCTACTTATGGCGTAAGTTTAAGCTTCATAAGTGTGGAAGCCAAAAATAAAAATGCAACCAGTGCAGCAAAGTTTCAAATTACTAACTTATTAAGACAAAGACATCAAATAATAAGAGATGATGACTTTGCTGTTAGATCACAAGAAGATGCATTAAACATTGTGACTAACATAACAAGTGGGCTAACATTTTTATTAGCCGGTATTGGGGCAGTTTCTCTAGTAGTGGGAGGCATAGGTATCATGAATATTATGCTCGTATCTGTTAGCGAAAGAACTGAAGAGATAGGTCTTAGAAAAGCAATCGGAGCTAAACAGTCAGATATATTAATTCAATTTTTAATTGAGGCGTTGATTTTATCTACAATTGGAGGATTAATAGGAACATCCACAGGATTATCAGGTGTTTTTCTTTTATCTCTGATAACACCACTTCCTGCATCTGTAGGAATTACCACAACCATCTCCACCATGATCATTTCAGGATCAATAGGTTTAATCTTTGGTGTTTTACCAGCACAAAGAGCTTCTAAGTTAGATCCAATTGTTGCATTAAGAAGTTTATAAATAGAATATATAATCATGCTCAATTTTTATAAATTAATTGAGATAGTAGTGAGTCTTCAATCATTAATAATATCAACAATGCTTCCTGTTTATATTCCAATCACATTTATTGATAAATCCACTAATAGCTTTGAAATGCCAATCACATGGCAAATTCCAACTATAATTTTATTAACACTTATATTTGATAGAAAGGTAGTTTTCAGAGCATTTACTATTTATATAGTTTTAGGGTTATTTATATTTCCAGTTTTTCATCAAGGAGGTTCAATAGGATATTTGATCACTCCAAACTTTGGTTATTTATTAGGTATATATCCATTAATCAAAATAATTGATAATTTAAATAATAGAAATAAGATAGATATTAGCCACTTTTTAATAAATGGATTTTTAGGAATAACTGCTATGCATTTAACAGGAATATTTTATAACTTTATACAAGTAATATTTTACAATCAATTTAATATATTTTTATACCATCTAGGAAAATACTCTGTAGGTAAAATTGGATATCATTTAATCATGCTAATTCCACTAATATTACTTATAAAGCCTATAAAATATATAAAATATAGCAAATAATGATTAACAAAGTTAGAACTAAATTATATTGTTTCCTTTTGAGTATTTTTATAATTCTTATAGATCAATTTACAAAATATTTAATATTTTATAATTATAAAATACTTGTAAATAAAGATTTTCTTTTATTTAAATTAGACTTCGTAAAAAATTATGGCGCGGCATTTAACATATTTAGTGGAAGTAGAATATTTTTATCTCTCATAAGTATTACTTTTTCAATAATACTTATATATTTAATATTAAGGAAAAATAATTTAAACTCAATTGATCTCTATTCTTATAGCTTTATTCTTGGCGGAACTATTGGTAATGGAATGGATAGAATATTAAAAGGTTTTGTAATTGATTTTATAAATTTAAATGTTATAAATTTTCCAGTATTTAATATTGCTGATATATCAATTAATATTGGTTTTATTTTTTTACTTTATAGCATTTTTAAAAACAAACGATAATATGAACTACTTTAAATTAAAGTATATAAAAGTTTTTATCTTTATTTTATTTCTATATATTTTATTTTCGATATTTATAAGAATAGTAAATATTTATACCCTTTTATTTTCAATAATAACTATGTATATCTTTTATAATATTGATAAAAAATTATTTAAGAAAATAGTTTATAAAGTTATATACAAAAATAAAAAGAATACACTTTCATTCAAGAATACATATGGTGCTGCCAAGATAAGTTTGGAAGGGATCGAGAAAATAAATAAAAAAATTAACGATAAAGTAAAAGTTGAATTGTTAAATTACCAAAAAAATAAACTAGAGTCACAATTAAAAACAGGAGATTATAAAGTTACTCTTTTTGGGGCAGGTTCCTCAGGTAAAACATCAATAGCAAGATCTTTATTGAAAAATATTGTAGGGCAAACTTCAGCGAAAATAGGTACAACAACGCAAATTAATAGCTATAAAATTCGTATCCCAATCTTAAAAAGAAACATTAATATAATTGATACTCCAGGACTATTCGAACCATCTAAATTAGGAGAAGCAAGAGAAAAAGCAACAATCATACAAGCATCAAATTCTGACTTAGTTATCTTTGTTTTAGATCAGGACATAAATAAATACGAAAACTATTTAATTAAAGAATTATTGAAAATAGGAAAAAAAATAATAATAGTGTTAAATAAATGTGATTTAAGGTCTAGAGAAGAAAATAACCTCATCAAAGAAAATATAATTTCTATAACTTCAGCTAGAAAAAATAAAATTTCAGTTGTTAAAACAATTGCAGTACCTCAACAATCTCCTTATGTAAAATCAGATGCCTTAAATTTAGTTCCAGAGGTAGGAAGTTTATTTAAAGAAATAATTGAAACGCTCGATAATAATGGTGAAGAGTTATTGGCAGATAATATCCTTTTTCGCTCAAATAAGTTAGGTATTAAAAGTAAAAATTTCGTACAAGAACAAAGATACTTAATGTCAAATAAAGTGATTAATAAATATATGTGGGTAACAGGAGGAGTAATCTTAGTTAATCCACTTCCAGCGGTTGATTTTCTTACTACTACCTCGGTTAACCTTCAAATGATAATGGAATTATCAAAAATATATGAAATAAAACTTACTAAAAAAGATGCAAAAGATTTATCGACATCATTGCTAAGCGCATTGGCTAAACAAGGAATACTAAAAGGTGGGCTCGCCATTCTTTCTCCTGCTTTAGCTACAAGTTTGACTAAAATAATAATATCTAAATCGATACAATCAATTACAGCAGGCTGGTTAATAAAAATAGTAGGACTAAGTTTGATTGAATATTTTAAAAATGGACAAGATTGGGGAGATGGAGGAATTCAAGAAATTGTTGATAAAATCTACAAAATAAGTAAGAGAGAGGACATTTTAAATAACTTCGTAAAAGAAGCTATTTCAAAAATTGAGATAAGAAAATATTTTAAATCAAATAAAAGGTTGCCTCCATTTCCTATGTAAGATTTGATAATTGATCATTTAGATAAGTTCTGAAATCAAAGATGGTTATTAAAAGTAAGTAAGCAATACAAATGGCTATAGATATAAACCCTGTTAATATTGCAATAATTTTTGATCTACCGATATTCATCGTTAAGCATGTAAAATTTTCAAAAGTTCTTCAATATGAGATTCGTTAGTATTGTAATTGCCCATAACAACTCTTAAATAATATTTACCTTTAAATTTTGGTCTAGAAAGCATAAAATTATTTTTCATTAGTTCATTAACTTTAGTTTTAGTCCAAAGATCTGTGTCTTTGGTAGTAAGTCCCTTTGGTAAAAACGAAATAATATGTAGAGGACCTGAATATATTTGAAACTTATTTTTATTAATATTTTTTATAAAAAAGTCTTTTCTATTAATTGACGAGTTTAATATATCTTCCATTCCTTTCAAACCTAAAGATCTTAATCCAAGCCAAAGTTTTATAACTTCTGCAGGTCTAGAACCTTGAATACCTAATTCTCCTCTGTTTATAATGTTTTCCTTAGATGATATGTATGGAAGTCCAGTCGAAAATGTATTTTCCAAAGTACGCATATTTGATACCAATAACAGAGAGGAAGTCTTTGTAATGCCAATTATTTTTTGGGGATTTATTGTTATGGAATTAGCCTGATTAATATTATTTAAACCTTCTATAGGAATAGATGTTACTCCAAAAATACCACCAATAGAGCCATCGATATGTAGCCAAATATTTCTTTCTTTGCATATATTACTTATATCCTTAATAGGATCAATTGCTCCTCTTACAGTTGTTCCTAATGTGGCAACAATAGCAAAGATCTTTTTTTTATTAATTGAACATTGATCTAAAGAATTTTTTAGATTATCAATATCCATACAACCTTTATTATCAGTTTTAATCTTTACTAGATTTTTATCATCAAGACCCATAATTCTTGTGCATTTAATGAAAGAAGAATGAGCATCTTCACTTACAAGTAATACAGAATTAGGATCCGAACCTAATCCAGCATTATATCTAGCTGCTATAAGTGCATTCAAATTACTTAAAGTGCCTCCGCTAGCTGCTATACCTCCTGAAGAATCATTAAACCCTATTTTCTTTGCAAACCATTTGCATAAGGATTCCTCAAGCAAAGTAACACTTGGAGACAACTCGTAAGCAAGCAAATTATTATTTAAACCAGCAGCAATTAAATCTCCTAAAATAGAAAAAAGCAAAGGTGGGGGATCAAGATGAGCTAAAGAGCCCGGATG
The DNA here is from genome assembly GCA_003214235.1 of Prochlorococcus sp. AG-418-F16. Classification (GTDB taxonomy): domain Bacteria; phylum Cyanobacteriota; class Cyanobacteriia; order PCC-6307; family Cyanobiaceae; genus Prochlorococcus_A. The sequence goes on along the minus strand of QCLW01000003.1, from coordinate 11,880 downwards.
AACGGGATTAAATGAATTATTCAGAAGGGATTGAATCTCAGAAAACAAATCCTCTGTAGAATTACCATACTCATCAGGCATTAAGCACCTGAAATTCTCATCAAAGTTTAAGGGACCATATCTCTCGGCATTAGAGAACCAGTCACAAAGAATTTGAGTTGCTCTATTTAGGAGAATAATAAAGTTATCGTTAGTCCCTAAAGACGAAGGGAAGTATATATCTTTTTTAATAATTAAATCTTTAGTCATCAGATAAGATATCTAATAATAAGTCTATTCTCAATATTGTTAAATGAGGAATATTTTTGAAAATGGAAATAGTAATAATGATCCAAGTAAAGGAACAAATAATTTGAAGTACATTAAATGGATGAATTCTATATTAAGAAGATCAGAAGAAATTGGGAAAGTTGTGCTACCAATCTCTTCTATAATTTTAGATGAAAGAGGAAGATGTATTGGAAGAGGGGTTAACAGGAGAAATGTAAATAAAGACCCATTAGGTCATGCTGAGATAATGGCACTAAGACAGGCATCTCTAATAAAAAATGATTGGAGATTTAATGAATGTATTATTATCACAAATTTAGAACCATGTACCATGTGTGCATCCGCGCTCATTCAAGCGAGGATGGGGAAGGTTGTTTTTGGTGCCTACGATAAGAAAAGAGGTGGATTGGGAGGGTCAATTGACTTATCAAAGCATAAAAGCTCTCATCATAAGATGGAAATTGTAGGGGGTATATTACAAGAAGAATGCAGTCAAATATTAAAATTATGGTTTAAAAAGTTGAGGACTCAAAAATAGAATATTTCTTTAACTCAGTATCAAATAGGTTTAATAATCTGTCGACATTCTCTTCACTTGAGTTAAAGCCCATTAATCCTATACGCCATACCTTACCAGATAATTCTCCAAGTCCATTTCCTATTTCTATTCCAAAGTTTCTTAAAAGATGATTTCTAAAACCATCTCCATCAACTGCTGGTGGAATCTTAACTGTTGTAAGAGTTGGCAATCGATAATCTTTTGAAACATGTAGTTCCATGCCTAGACTTTCTAAACCATTCCACAGTTTCCTTGCATTGGTATTATGCCTTTTCCAAACATTCTCTAAACCTTCATTTGCAATTAATCGTAAACCCTCTCGAATAGCAAAATTCATATTTACAGGGGCGGTATGATGGTAAACGCGATCTGAGCCCCAATATTTATTTAAAAGGGATAAATCTAAATACCAGTTAGGCACTTTTGTTTTTCTTGAACTTAGTTTATCTTCAGCTCTCTCATTCATTGTAAAAGGACTTAATCCAGGAGGGCAACTTAATCCTTTCTGGCTACAACTATACGCTAAATCTATTTTCCATTCATCTATCAATAGTTCTAAAGCGCCAAGGGAAGTAACTGCGTCAACTAAAAACAAGCAGTTATTTTGTCTACATACATCACCAATTCCATCAAGAGGTTGTAAAACCCCACTAGATGTTTCAGCGTGAACAATAGCAAATATAGCTGGTTTTTTAGTCTCTATTTCATATTTGATTTCTTCATAAGAAAAAGATTCACCCCAAGGTTTTTCCATAACAGATATATCTGCTTTATATCTAGTAGCCATATCAACAAGTCTGTCTCCAAAATATCCTTTTTTAGCGATAAGAATTTTTTCTCCTTCCTCTATAAAATTCGCTATTGAAGCTTCCATAGCTGCACTTCCTGTACCACTCATCGGGAGAGTAAGACGATTATTGCATTGCCAAGTATATCTTAAAAGTTTTTGAACATCAGACATTAATGAAATATATGCTTCATCTAAATGACCAATTGGATTTAGGGAAAGAGCGTTTAAAACTTCAGGATGTGCATTTGAAGGGCCGGGACCTAATAAAAGCCTTGAGGGAACATAAGTCTTTGAGAAATGAGATAAATTCTCTTCATTTAAAGCAGAAATAAGTTTTGCCTCTGTCAAAGCATTACATTCAATTACATTTAAATTAGACTAATATCGCCGCATAAGCGAGATTTATTTAAAGAAATTCATTCAATTTAAATATTTAGGTAAACAATTATTAAACTTATGACTTGAAACACTAAAAGAAGTCATCTAGTCTTAAAAAAAGTTACGGTTGATACATAACAAGAATCATCAAGTTATTAATTTCATATAAGGTATTAAAAAATTATGTCTAAGTCTCCTCAAGATGTTTTAAGTCAAATTAAAGACGAAGGAATTGAACTCATCGATTTAAAATTCACAGATATTCATGGAAAATGGCAACATTTAACACTTACATCAGACATGATAGAAGAGGATTCTTTTACAGAAGGCTTAGCGTTTGATGGGTCATCAATAAGAGGTTGGAAAGCAATTAATGCATCTGATATGTCAATGGTGCCTGATGCAAGTACAGCTTGGATCGATCCTTTTTATAAACATAAAACTCTTAGTATGATTTGCTCTATTCAAGAGCCAAGAAGCGGGGAGCCTTATGATAGATGTCCAAGAGCTCTAGCTCAAAAGGCATTAAAATATTTAGACTCCACTGGTATAGCAGATACTGCATTTTTTGGACCAGAGCCAGAATTCTTTTTATTTGATGATGTTAGATATGACTCTAAAGAAGGAGGTTGTTTTTATAGTGTGGATACTATTGAAGCACCATGGAATACAGGGAGAATAGAAGAAGGTGGAAACTTAGGATACAAAATACAGTATAAAGAAGGATATTTTCCAGTTGCTCCAAATGATACTGCGCAAGATATCAGATCTGAGATGCTTCTACTTATGGGTGAATTAGGTATACCTACAGAAAAACATCACCATGAAGTTGCTGGTGCCGGCCAACACGAGCTTGGAATGAAATTTGATTCTTTAATAAATGCTGCTGATAACGTTATGACGTATAAATACGTAGTTAGAAATGTAGCTAAAAAGTATGGCAAAACAGCTACCTTTATGCCTAAGCCTGTATTTAACGATAATGGTACTGGAATGCATGTTCACCAAAGTTTGTGGAAGAGTGGAGAGCCATTATTCTTTGGTGAAGGTGCCTATGCAAATTTATCTCAAACAGCTAGATGGTACATCGGAGGAATACTTAAACATGCCCCTTCATTCCTAGCATTTACTAATCCAACTACAAACAGTTATAAAAGGTTGGTTCCAGGGTTCGAAGCACCTGTTAATCTAGTTTATTCTGAAGGTAATAGATCCGCTGCCGTCAGAATACCTTTAACTGGTCCAAGTCCAAAAGCTAAAAGATTAGAATTTAGATCAGGTGACGCACTTGCTAACCCATATTTAGCTTTCTCTGTAATGATGCTTGCAGGTATTGATGGAATTAAAAATCAAATAGATCCTGGTGATGGAGTAGATGTTGATTTATTCGAACTTCCAGCAGATGAACTTGCAAAAATTGATACCGTTCCTTCATCTCTTAATGATTCACTTAATGCACTCAAAGCAGATAAGGATTATCTATTAGCTGGTGGAGTATTTACAGAAGATTTTATTAATAACTTTATCGATATTAAATACGAAGAGGTACAACAATTAAGACAGAGGCCTCATCCACATGAATTCTTCATGTACTATGACGCATAAGTAAGAGAATATAAAGGTTTAGATTAATCAATTTGAGAATTATCACAAAATATTCTCAAATTGATTTTTTTTTTGTTGGAATATATATATATAAATTTAAAAATGGCTAGGGAATCTATTTCAAAAATTGCATATAAAACGCTTCAACAGAGTAAAAGCATTGCCGGATTTGCTCATAAGCAAATTAGTTCAAGGATAATGAACTTTATTCTTCCTGATTCTAATCTTGAAAACTTTGATATAGATAAGAACCTTTTATTACAAATCCAAAATTCAATGGAATTATTAAGAGAGGAAGATTGGAATGACGCGGAAAAAAATATTTACCCAAAAAAATTATTGTTTGATGAGCCATGGCTTAGATATTTGAGTCAATATCCTAAAATTTGGCTAGATATGCCTAATACATGGAATAGACGAAGAAACCAAAACTTTGATGATCTTCCAAAATCGATTGAAAAAGATAATTATCCTCACTATTACCTAAGAAACTTTCATCATCAAACAGATGGTTATTTATCAGAATTTTCAGCTAGTATTTACGATTTACAAGTAGAAATACTTTTTAATGGAAGTGCTGACTCAATGAGGAGGAGAATCATAAAGCCAATAAAAGAAGGACTTGAAAATTTTAGTGATAGAAAAAAAAGTTCCATAAAAATTCTTGATGTAGCTACTGGTTCTGGAAGGACGTTAAAACAATTAAGAGGAGCATTCCCGAAAGAAAAAATTACAGGAATTGATTTATCTGATTCATACCTGAAAGAAGCGAGTAGATATATTTCAGATCTAAATGGGGATTTAATTGAATTAATAAAAGGTAATGCCGAAGAATTACCTTTTGAGGATAACAGCATTCAATGCATTTCTTGTGTTTTTTTATTTCATGAATTACCAAGAACAGTTAGAGCTAAAGTATTAAATGAATTTTTTAGAGTACTTGAGCCTTCCGGAACATTAGTATTAGCTGATTCGATTCAAATAAGTGATTCCCCTGACTTTACATCAATAATGGAAAATTTCTATAAAACTTTTCATGAGCCTTTTTATTGTGATTATATAAAAGAGGACATAAATTCTAAACTTGAAGAAGTTGGTTTTAAAAATGTTAATTCAAGTTCCTTTTTTATGACCAAAGTATGGTCTGCTGTAAAGTAGATCAAAAACCTCTATGACATATTGGGATAAAGATACTATTAAGCTTGTGCAAAGTCTTAATGGAAAATTAAAAATTGATCATACAAAATGGCATATTGATAAAGGGAATAAATATAAAAGATCTGCAGAACTTATTTCAGCAGCGTTATGTCAATTAATTATTTCTTGTAATGAGAATCAAACCATTGAGTATATGGAAGAAAGTATTAAATGGTTAAAAGAAATTAACGTTGATAAACCTTGTCCTAGTAAAAATCACCTTTTTAAAGCCAATTGAAGCCTATTACCTTTACAACTCCATCTAATGTCATCAAAACATTCGTTAATAATATATAACCCACGGCCATTTACACTATTTATTTTTGTTGGTAATTTGTAATTTCTTTTTTTTATTTCTAAACCATTACCTTGATCCTGAATTTGCCAAACACACCAATTAGGAGTAATAATTCTTCTGACTCTAATACTTTTAGTGGGATCTAATTTATTTCCATGTTTTACTGCGTTAACGAGAGCTTCATGTAAGCCAAGTTTGATGACATAACTTGATTGAGATGATTTGACAGGTTCTAATAATAGATCAACAAATTCATTTAATTGTAATGAAGATTGAAATTCGAAATTTGACCAGTTAATAATCCTTGGCCTCTTAAAAAATTTTTTTAAAATATTTTTGCCCTGAAATAAGGACATAATAATATTTTGAAACTAAGTCAATTTTAACTTATTAAATACCTTAATTTCAAAGAATATTGTCATGTCTCTCAGCTATAGCAGGATGCCTTAGGATTGAGTCCATAAGTCTTACTCCTCTTAGTTGATTAATTAAAGGCATGTGTCCATCAGGAGCCTCCAATGACCAACAAAAAGAAGTAGGATACCTCGTCCATAAACCCTCTTTTTTCCATCCTATTTTAGGCCACATTAATTCATATTTTTTCCCTACTGATTTTAATATCTTTGCTTGAATTGAAAAGCCAAATTTACCTCTAGAATAAATAATCCATAATCTATCAATTGTTTGTAGATCTTTACATGACATATTCATTACCTCGCTGTAGAAAACATATCCACGTTTTTTAGCTAATTTTCCAGCTAACTGTCGGAGGTATGAACTTGTTAATCTATCAGCATCTTCAAATTTTTGCTCTAACAACATCAATTGCAATTCATCATAATTAATATCACTATCTGAATAAGTATTAAACCAATTATTGAATTTTGTGTTTTCAAAGAAATCAGGCTTATATTTTTTTAAAACTTGCAATAACCAGCCAGCAGCCCAGTCATCTCCATCACTATTAAAGCTTTCAAACAATGTGGGGCCGAGTTTATAAATATTTTCAACTTCATCTTCTATTTTAGTCAATAAATTTATTCTTTTTCTTTGATTAGAATCTACAAATTTATTTATTAGATCTAATGTAGCATTACTATAGTTATCTTGTTCTTTGTTAGTCATTTTCAATAAATTAATCTAAAAATAAAACCATCCATGTATTTCCAAAGAAAAGAACTAGAGAAATTTAGAAGTTTTAAAGGACCACTTATAGATGTTAGGAGCCCGAGTGAATATTATAAAGGACATATGCCAAATTCTATTAATATTCCATTATTTGATAATGATGAGAGATCAATAATTGGGACAATTTATAAAAATGAAAGTAGAGAAAAAGCCGTAATAGAGGGATTAAAATTTTTTGAGAAAAAAATGGAATTAATTCTTGACAATTTATTTATGAATATTGACTCTCACAAAATAGTTCCTGACAAAAATGATAATAAAACATCAATCAGAATATATTGTTCTAGAGGGGGAATGCGTTCACAAAGTATTGCTTGGTTACTAGAGAAATATAAATTTAATGCAATCACACTTAAAGGGGGATACAAAACGTACAGGAAATGGATATTAGATAGCTTCTCAAAAATGTGGAATATTGTAATTATTGGGGGGAAAACTGGTACTGGGAAAACAAGGTTATTGTCATTACTAGAGAAATTTAAATATCAAACTATAGATCTTGAAAGCTTTGCTTGTCATAGAGGAAGTACATTTGGTGCCTTAGGAATGAAAGAACAACCTACCAATGAACAATTTGAAAATAAAATTGCAGAAAAGTTAAATTCCTTTAATTCCATAAGTAATATTTTTGTAGAAGCTGAAAGTGCAAATATTGGCAAATGTAAAATACCTCATGAATTCTTCAATCAGATGAAAACATCAAGGAGAATTGAGATTTTAAGAAGTGAATCAAACAGGTTAGATGAGTTGATAAATACTTATAGTATATTCAAGAAAGAAGAACTCCAACAATCTGTAATAAGGATAAAGAAAAGATTAGGGCCGCAAAGAACAAAAATAGCTCTAGAATCAATTAACGAAGAGAGATGGGACTTGGTTTGCAGATCAGTTTTGGATTATTACGATAGATGTTATGAATATGAAAAGGTTGGCAAAGAAAATATAACGTTATTAGATTTAACCGATAAAAAATATGATGAAAAGATCTTAGATTTAATAAATAATGTTTTATAAAATATTTACAAACAAAAGTGGAAAATATCTCCTAAAATAAAAAATTATTAATAGAAAATTATGACAGCAAATAAAACTGCAAAAATACAATTTTATCAAGGGACAGATGAGCCAGTAGTTCCAGAAATAAGACTAACTAGGAGTAAAGATGGCACTACAGGTCAAGCATTATTTTCCTTTGAGAAACCTCAGGCATTATCATCAATTGCGGATGGTGAAATCACTGGAATGCGCATGATTGATGCTGAAGGTGAAATAATGACAAGGGAAGTTAAAGTAAAGTTTGTAGATGGAGAACCCATATTTTTGGAAGCAGTTTATATTTGGAAAAAAACATCAGATTTTGATAGATTCATGAGATTTGCTAATAGTTATGCTAAATCAAATGGATTAGGATATTCTGAAAAGAAATAAGATTTTATTTAAATTGAGTAGCTCATTATATTTCAAATTTGCAGTAATTTTAATCACATCTTTAATAATATGGACTTTAAGAGATTTTTTTCTCCTAATAATTTGCTCTTTAGTCATCTCAAATATTGTATGTAATTTATGTAACCAAATACAAAAGAATTTAAAAATTCCGCGATCGCTATCTTTATTTATCGTATTAACAGTAATCTCGGTAATAGTTTTTACTATTTTTATTCTTGTCTTGCCACCATTTATAAAAGAATTCAATGAAATACTAGTAGATATTCCAAATGGTTTATCTAGAATAATTATTTTACTTAATACAAATCTGAACAAATTAAATAACTTATTTTATGGTGAAGAATCAGAAAATGTTATAGATATACTCAATCTTATAAATAATGTAGTTACCATTCCAGATACTGCAACTATTGCTAAAGCTATTCAAGAAAGTTTTAGGAACTTAATTAATATAGCTGGGAATCTGGGTTCAGGTCTTCTAAAATTAATTTTCGTATTAGTAGTCAGTTTGATGATATCTATTGAACCAAAAAAATATAAAGAAAATATACTTCTATTAATTCCTAAAAATTATCGCAATAAATTTAGAAATATTCTAGATAAATGCAATATTGCATTAGCAAACTGGGCCTTTTCTATGGTTATAAGCTCATTATCAGTAGGTCTATTATCTTTAATAGTTTTATCGATATTAGATGTTAAATATATTGTCTCTAATGCTTTAATAGCAATGGTTTTAAATATAATTCCAAATATAGGCCCAGTTATTAGTGGTATATTTCCAATCTCAATTGCACTACTTGATAATTTCTGGAAACCGCTGGCAGTATTAGGAGCATATGTAATTATTCAAAATATTGAAAGCTACATAATAATGCCATCTATAATGAAGAAAAAAGCAAATTTACTTCCTGGTTTAACATTAATATCTCAATTTGGTTTTACCTTTATTTTTGGTCCATTAGGGTTAATCTTGTCTCTTCCTCTAGCTGTTGTAATTCAGGTTTTAATCAAAGAATCAATTCAAGATATTTAAAAAATTACTTATTTAGTTTTTTATATAAATATGGATAAGAAAGAAGTATAAAGAAAGCTAAAGGATGTTTAGCAAAAGCAAAGTATAGTGAATTAAAAGTAAAATGATCGAATAATATTCTTAACTCGGTAGAAAGATCAATTAAAACTAAAGAAAGTAAAAGTATTAAATAGTAATTAAATTTCATAAAGTTATAGGCATCAGCTTAATCTTTAAGCAAAAAAGATGGAGCCAATAAAATACTTGAATAACTTCCGACTATAATTCCTAATGATAAGGAAACAGAAAACCAAAATAGTGAATAAGAACCAAACAATATTATAGTTAATAAAGGAATTAGGGTTGTAATACTAGTAAAAGTTGTTCTCCTAAAAGATTCATTAACTGATAATTGAATAGTTTCATTATGCCCTTGATTACTTGATTTTAAATTTTCACGTATCCTATCGAAAATTACAACAGTATCATTTACTGAATAACCTGCAATAGTTAACAAGGATACTGCAAATAAACTATTTACCTCAACAGATAAAATAATTCCTAACCAAGAAAAAATACCGAAAACTATTAATAAATCATGGAATAAAGCTAATAATGCTAATAATGCATATTTTCTATCAAATCTAATACTTACATACAAGGATATTGCAAATAAGGCTACGAACAAAGAACTAACACAATTAGTAAGTAATCTTTTTCCTAGCTTTGGACCTATTAATCTTGAGTTTTTACTCTCATAATTTAGTGGCCCAATAATGTTCTCAATATTAGTAATAAGATTATTTGATTCTTCAATACTCAAATAAGTTGTTCTTATTGATATTAATTTATTTTTATTTTGGAATTGTAATTTAATATTATTTGAAAGATTTTTATTTTTAGAAACCACTCTTAAATTTTCTAATACTGAATCAGGTGATATATCAGAACATTCCTCGTCACAAACTCTTTCTATTCTTAATTCATTTCCCCCAACAAAATCCATTCCTAGGTTAATAGGTTTTTTGTATGCAGTATTAAAAGTAGAATATAAAATGCCTATAAGACTCAACAAAATAAGAAATGTTGAAAAACCAATTATCTTTCTTTTATTTGTTATTAGTTCAAGATTAAATAATTTCATGGAAAGATTAGAAATAAAAAATTTCAATTAGAAAACTTGTTCCTGGGTAGGTAAAGATTTTTTTGTCTTAAAGATTGATATGTTGTAAAAAATCGCAAAAGAGTTTTGGAACAATTTAATGATGTAAATAAGCTTATTAAGACTCCAATACCTAACGTTGCAGCAAAACCCTTAACAAAATTTGTTCCTAATAAAAACAATACAAAACAGCTTAGAAGAGTAGTAATGTGGCCATCTACTATTGATGAATTAGCTCTTTGAAAACCGCTATCAATAGATCTTGTTAGGGTATTACCATCATATAATTCTTCTCTAATTCTCTCAAATATTAGAATATTTGCATCAACTGCCATACCAATACTTAGTATAAGACCAGATATTCCTGGTAAAGTTAAAGTTACAGGAATTAAAGAATACAGAGCTAAATTAAAGAAACCATAAAGTACTAGAGATAGAACTGAAACAAACCCTAAAATTCTATAATTAAAAATCATAAATATACCAACAATAATTAATCCACTAAGAGCTGCATAAAAACTTTTTAAAATATTTTTAGATCCCAGCAGAGCTCCTATTGTATTAGTTTCTACTATTTCAATTGGTAATGGCAATGAACCTCCTTTAAGTTGAACTTCTAATTCTCTAGCATTTTCAGCACTAAAATTACCGCTTATAGTTGCTGACCCACCTGTAATCCCAGTATTTTCAAACTGTCTACCAACGCTAGCTTCACTTATAGATTCGCCATCAAGAATGATAGCCAATAGTTGATTAGTGCCAGCAATTGACTTTGTAATTTCGGCAAACTTTTCACCTCCTGAATTATTAAAAGTTAATAAAACTTCCCAATTACTATTTGTTTGTTCTTGTCTCCTTCCTGCGTTGATAAGATCCTTACCAGATAAATCTGTTTTAATAAATAAATTTGTAATTTCGTTATCAATATACTTTTTAATTTCAATTAATTTCTCATACAACTCTTCATTATTAGCAGAGTAATTTAATTTTTGTTCAATATCCTTAATACTCTCCTGAAAACTGTTTAAGAACTCATCTGAATTTTGTTTTTTTTCTAAAGAGGAATATTCTTCAATTAAATCTTTAATATTCAATCTTTGAAATTGCAATTCTTTTAAATTTGAGGATGTACCTAATTTCTGAATTCTAAATTCTAATAAAGCAGTCTTACCTAAAACTCTTGAAGCAACTAATGGATTCTGTTCTCCGGGTAATTCTAAGATTAATTGATCTCCACCAAGGGTTTGCAAGTTAGACTCCGATACACCTAAATTGTTAACGCGTCTATCAATAACCGAATTAACCGCTTCAAGTTCATCCTTAGTTACCTTACCTTCCTCTTTTATAATTTGAAGCGTAAGTTGAGAACCCCCTCGTAAATCCAGGCCCAACTGTAGGGGGTAATTTATTAATAAATAAACTGATAAAGTAAGTAGAAATATTATAAAAAAAAGCCATCCTTGCCTTCTCTTCATTGACTATATACTCCCACTTATTAAATGTTCAACTTTTTCAACTATTTGATGTGGCTGGATTATTGTCAAATTCTCAAGATTTCCATTGTATGGAGTTGGTATATCCTGACTTGATAACCTAATTGGTCTGGCATCAAGATCATCAAAACATTCTTCTGTTATCAAGGCAATCAATTCTGCCCCAATACCTCCAGTCTTCATACATTCTTCAACGATAATTACTTTATTTGTTTTTCTAATTGATTTGGCAATAGTTTCCATATCAAATGGTTTTAAACTTATCAAATCAATTAACTCAACATCTATTCCTTTTTTATCTAATTCTTCAACAGCTTTAAGACAATGATGTCTCATTCTTGAATAAGTTAACAAAGTAAGATCCTTTCCCTCTTTTACGACATCAGCTTGGTCTAATGCACAGGTATAATCGCCCTCTGGTAATTCTTCAGTCAAGTTGTATAAAAGTACATGTTCAAAAAATAGAACCGGATTAT
>QCLW01000002.1 GCA_003214235.1 Prochlorococcus sp. AG-418-F16 | reverse complement strand
ACAGACTTAATGCAACAGAAAAAAATGTTTCATTGGCACATGATATAGAAGAAACTATCCCTCCAATTCTTGGAAATTTTGATTTACTTTTACAAGTTTTTGATAATTTACTAGGTAATGGATTGAAATTTAGTCCAAAAAAAAGCAACCTAATTATAAGAGCTTATACTTGGCCAGATTCCTGTCCTGCCTTACCCCCAAGTAATAGAGATTATGGAGCCCCTCAATGTGAGTTAGTTTCACCATTACCAAAAGTAAGAATTGAGATTTCTGATACAGGTTCAGGAATATCTCAAGCGGATCAAGAAAAGATATTTGACCGTTTTTATAGAGTAGAGAATTCCGTTCATACTGAGCAAGGAACAGGTTTAGGTTTATCTATAGTGCGAGGGATAATTGAAAAACATGGTGGAGAAATTCGTATGGCTAGTGAATTAGGAGTTGGAACAACCTTTTGGTTTGATTTAGCCTTGGCACAATCTGATAAAGATGAATTATTGACTCAAACTATAAATAATACAGATAATTATTCAAGATCTGAAATCAGCGAAATTATCTAATTATTATCTAACCCTTTAAAAACATTTTGAACATTTTGAACATTTTGATCAGGAACAACTCTATGAGGGGCACCACTAAATATCTGTTCGAAATTAGAAAAAGAATCTTTTATTTCAGGTCCTCTATTAGTGATTATAAATTCTCTTATTCGTTTATCATGCCATGATCCCCGCATTTTAAAAACATTTAAAGCTCTAGCCATTTCTCCTTTTATTTCAACATATTGGAGCAATAATATAGTATCTGTAATTGTTGATATATGAGAATCAGTAATAGAATGGCTTCCCATGAATTCTTCTGCAGTATTAGTAAAAAATCCTGCTATCTCTTCTTGTTTTGTATATCCAGTAACTGCAATTACAAACTGCCTAAATGCATTCAAACTTACACCACGGGCTAATGCTGATAAAGAATCTATTGCCATTCTCTTTGGTTTAAATTGATTAATTTGCGTTTTTATTATTTGTAAGTGATCTTCCAAACCTGTTGATTCAGGATATGCACAAATAATTTTTAATAACCCATCGCTTTCCATCTTTTCAAAGTCTATTCCCCAACTAGTGGCATTTCTAAGCAATTGAGCCCTAGACTCTTCATAGGCGAAAAGTATTGCTCTTTCATTATTGTTATAAGCATCTTCTACGAATTTTGATACAAGCATTGTCTTTCCTGTACCAGTAGCTCCTGTCGCAAGGATAATAGAATCTTGAAAATAACCTCCTCCACACATATCATCAAGATCTTTAACTCCTGAACTAATCCTTATATTTGAAGATCTTTGAGTCAGTCTCATTGCTCCAAGAGCAAACACACTTATACCATCTGTTCCCATAGTGAATGGGTATTCCCCTTTCATATGTACAGTACCTCTTAACTTCAAAACTTCTAAAGTTCTTCTTCTCTTCTCTGACTCTAGAACATTTCTTAATAAGACAACGTTGTCAGAAACAAATTCTTCCACTCCATATCTAGCAATAGGGCCGTAATCATCAACCCTTTCTGTAGTCATAACTGTTGTTACTCCTATTTCTTTTAATCTTGCTATGAGTCTAAATATTTCTCTTCTTACAACGTAAATAGCGTCATATTGTTGAAAAACCGCTGTTATTGAATCTATTGCAACTCTTTTAGCTTTATATTTTCTTATTGCGTAGCTAATTCTCTCAATAAGACCAGACAAGTCAAAGTTACCCGCGACATCTTGACCATCAGGATCCGGAGAAGCATCCAATATAAATAACTTATTTTGATCAATTAATTCTTGCAAATCCCATCCGAAGCTAGCAGCGTTTCTTATTATGTCCAAAGGTGACTCTTCAAATGTAACGAAGATCCCAGGCTCATCAAAATTGCAAATTCCATGGTGTAAGTATTGAAGAGAGAAAACAGTCTTACCGGTCCCTGATGTACCACTAATGAGTGTACTTCGAGAGACAGGCAACCCTCCTCTGCAAACATCATCAAAACCTTCTATACCGGTGGGTAATTTTTGTACTTGCATTTTATTTGATTTGCCAAATTTCTTATCTTTCATAGTTTTGTGCCAAAGAAACTTAAATAAAAAAATAAATATTCTAATTTATCCTTAATTATAAAAGTTTCTATATGTTATTTATCTACACTATATTCAGTTTCAGTTAATTCATCAAAAAGTAGATCTAAACCAATTAAAACTTTCTCTCTATCAGAAAGGTCACCAATTATTCTTCTCACTGGTGGAGGTAAAATTTTAGCTAAGGTTGGGGTAGCCAAAATCTTATCTTCTTCTGCAAGTTGTGGTTGTTTTAGTACATCGATAACCTTTAAGGCATACACTCCTTTAAATTCATTTTCTAAAATTCCTCTTAAAGTATTTAAAGCTCTCATTGAATTAGGTGTATTTCCAGCAACATAGAGTTTTAAAATATATGTTTTTCTCGCTGCCATTGTTATGGTTCCTAAAATTGATATGAGAGATTTAAAACAACCCTTGACTTATTACACTACAAAATAAGAAAATAGACAAACTATTATGATTGCTTACTGGGCTTAATCAAATTATAAATTTGAGCCTAATAGCGTCTTTAAGATATGACAAATTCTAAAAACTCCTCAAACAATTCTTCTATGAGTAATGAATTGTATGCAATTGCAGAAACCTCAGGCCAACAATTTTGGTTTGAAGTTGACAGATACTATGATTTAGACAGGTTAAATGCAAAAGAGAAAGATAAAATAACACTTGAAAAAGTTTTACTTTTAAAGGATAAAAACTCTATCACTATTGGCAAACCTTATATTAAAGATGCAAAGATCGAATTAGAAGTTGTTTCACACAAAAGAGATAAGAAAATTCTTGTATACAAGATGCGTCCTAAAAAAAAGACCAGAAGAAAGATGGGTCATAGACAAGAACTTACAAGAGTTATGGTAAAATCTATTTCAATAGGTAAAAGTGCTCCTAAGTCTTCTTCAAAAAAAGAAACTGTAAAAAAGGAAACTAAACCAAAATCTGAAAAATCTACAAATTAAACATTTCTAATGGCTCATAAAAAAGGAACAGGTTCTACAAGAAACGGTCGAGATTCAAATTCCAAAAGACTGGGAGTAAAAGCTTATGGTGGAGAAAAAGTTTCTGCTGGGTCAATTTTAATTCGCCAAAGAGGTACTTCTTTTTTACCAGGAATCAATGTTGGCAAAGGGAAAGATGACACACTTTTTGCACTCAAAGAAGGAACCGTAAGTTTCGAAAGCATAAAAAGAAATTTAAGAAATAGAAAAAGAGTTAATATAGTTATCTAATTTTTTTATAAGCTCTTGTTGTTATAAGAATAGGATGAAAAACTTCTAAAAACATTGATTGAAGAGTCTTAAAAAACTTTTCAACTATTTGAAGATCGTCTATATGGAACGGATATTCATTTTTTTCTCCTTTATAGAAATACCAATTAAATAAAGCAATAGAATTAAAATCCATAAACTCATTAAAAATCTCAAGTTGAGAAGCTGGATCGGTAAGATGTTCCAAAACATCAAGACAAATTATCGTATCAAATTTCGATATTTGGGTATCTTTAATTGTCTTACAAAAAGTAAGCTTTTTTTCGACTCCTAATTCCTTAGCCCTATATTCAACAAAGTTTCTATTTGTTTCATTAATATCTACAAAAAAAACATGCTCAACTTTTGCAGACATAGCATTAGCTAAGGCATGCGTTCCAATCCCTCCTCCAAAATCTAAAACTAAATTTCTAGAAAAACTCTGCTGAAGTTTTAAAGTATCCGCGATGTAATCCTTGCTTGCAATATGCCAAGCGGCTAAATCAGCTACATGCCGATCTCCAACAATCTCAGTATAAAAATCCGAAACATTATTTAAAGAATCTCCAGGATGTGAATTTGCCAAATTCATCTTTGCATTTGCAAGGAATCCATCTAAATCACATTCTTTCATTGAAAAGAATTCCATTAAATGTGATTTCAAATTAAAAGCATTATCTAAAAACTCTTTTAATATAAAACTATTGTTTTTCAATTTCTTACTTTAAAATTTCCCATACAAAAATCATAGAATGGTTATAAATCTTTCTCAAAGTATTCTTAATATTAAAAATGGAAACTAAAGATGGATTCTTAGTAATTAATAAAGATAAAGGCTTTACCTCACATGATTGTGTGAAAAAAATCAGGAAGTTACTAAATATAAAAAAAGTCGGGCACACAGGAACTCTTGATCCAGAAGTTATAGGAACATTACCAATAGCAATTGGTAATGCGACAAGATTTATTCAATATCTTCCTCAGGGTAAAACTTACATAGGACAAATTCAATTAGGGATAAGAACTAAGACTGATGATATTCATGGAGAAATAATTAATAAAAAAAATTGGCCTAAAATCAGTGATGAGAAATTAGATCAATATTTAAATAAATTTAGAGGAATAATTAAACAAATTCCTCCGAAAGTATCTAGTGTGCACGTGAATGGTGAGAGAGCTTATAAAAAATCTTTTAAAAATGAAAATTTTGAATTAGCACCAAGAGAAGTAAAAATAGACGAACTTATTTTAATGAAATGGGACCAAATAAATGGAATCATAGAAATAAAAATCAAATGTTCGGCTGGCACATATATAAGATCAATAGCAAGAGATTTAGGTAAAATTCTTAATTCCGAGGGTTGCCTTCTACAACTAAAAAGAATTTCAGCTTGTGGCTTTGATGAACAAAACTCTGTAAAAATATCTGATATCGAAAAAGAAAAGGAGCGAGGCAAAGCTTCACATTTTATTATTCCAACAATTTCTGCTCTTAATCACATTTCATCATTAGTCCTAACTAAAGAAGAACAAATCAATTTTTGGCAAACTGGAAGAGCAATTGAAGTTGATATGAATTACTTTAAGAAAAGCAAAGCTTTTGATTATAAAAAACCCATAAAAGTAATAGATAAAAGAAAAATATTACTTGGGATAGGCTTCTTAAATAAAGAGCAAACTAATATAAATCCAAAATTAGTCCTTAATGCTAAATAATTTCTACAGGTAATCTTTTCTAAAAGGTTTAATCTGCACACCCTTATAAAAATATTTTAATATTCTTTCAGCTTTATGGCCTCTAGAAGCCATAAATTTAGCACCCCATTGACTCATTCCTACTCCATGTCCAGATCCCTGTCCAAAAACTATTAAACCTTTTTTTATAGGAAATTTTTCATTTAATTCTTCATCAAAAAATTTAAATCTCACGAAATTACTCTTTAGGCCTAATCTTTTTCTTAAATCTACCCCAGACATTTTATAAGAACTATAAGCCCCAATAAGTTTTACATTTTTTACCCTCCCTGTATTTGTAATATCTAGAATCTCTATATTTTTTAAACCTCCAATCTTGGGAAATAAATTTGTTAATTCATTATTCGAAAAGATTTTTTTCCATTTAAATTTTGGATTATTTTTATCAAAATCTTTCACACTTGATAAATATGAATATTTATTCTTCCATACATCTTGACTATTTTCTGTCATTCCGCCTGAGCTGCTATGAAACAAAGCATTAATTAATTTATTTTTATATGTCAAAACCAAAGATCTTGTACTTTTAACGGCTCTGATAGTTTTATAAGTTCTTGACTCCAAGCCATTATAGACTTGATTTCTCTCGGTAGAATCTATGTCAAATAAATTATTTCCCTTTTGCTTTAAAGCATAGGTTCTAGATGCAATGGCTTGTGCTTTTAATGCTTCTATAGGCCATTTTGTTGGCATCTCTGAACCAACCACGCTACTAAGGTATTTTTCAATTCCTAAAACATTCACTACCAATATTTCAGAATCAAGTATAAAGAGATTAAGCTTACCAGAAAATCTTTTCTTACCTACCCATATACCTCTTCTATCAGAAGATCTAACTTGAAATTGTTGATTACTTTTTAAGTCATATATTTTTTGTTTATTTTTATCAAAATATAAAATTTTTCTATTTTGCTCATTTTTCAAAGTTAAGCCTTTTATTTTTTTACTTGAAAAGAATTTTCCCTCTATTGTTAAAGGAAGTGATTTATCTGATCTAATCCTTACATTGTTATTCTTTGATATCAAAACTCTAATTATTGGCTCTCTAGATGCCAAAACAGGTTCACTCTGAGAAACACAAATAAATAAAATACTAATTAGGCAAGATTTACTATAAATATTTTTAAATTTAAGTATCACTTTGTTTAAAAAAGAAATTCTTAATTTGCCTTAGTTTGACTAAAAGTCTAGATTTAAGCCAGATATAAAAATAAAAATATCATAAATAAGTGAATATCACCTTCTTAGGAACAAGCTCAGGAGTACCATCCTTAACGAGAAATGTTTCTTCCTTAGCACTGAAATTATCACAGTCATCAGAAGTTTGGCTTTTTGATTGTGGTGAGGGAACACAACATCAAATAATAAAAAGCAACATTAAATCTTCACAAATCAGGAAAATATTTATTACACATATGCATGGAGATCATATTTATGGTTTGCCTGGACTTTTGGCTACGTTAGGTTTATCAGGAAATAGTAATGGTATCGAAATTTATGGCCCTTCAGAGTTGCGAAGTTTTATAAATTCTGCACTTAAAAGTAGTTATTGCAAATTATCGTTCCCATTGTATTTTGTGGAAGTTGAAAATTTTGCATCAGAAAATAAAATTCTTTTTGAAAACAACAAAATAAAAGTAAATTGCGCATGCCTTAAACATAAAATACCAGCTTACGGTTATCGAGTGAGCGAAAAAGATAAGCCAGGTATATTTGATATCAAAAAAGCAGAGTCTCTGAAAATAGCACCTGGACCAATTTATTCAGAATTGCAACAAGGCAAAAAAGTCGTATTAGCTGATGGAAGGAAATTTAGTGGGAAAGAATTCTGCGGACCTCCTAGGCAGGGAGAAAGTTTTGTTTATTGCACCGATACTGTCTTTAGCGAATCAGCTGTTTCATTATCAAAAAATGCCGATTTACTTGTACATGAATCTACATTTTCCCAGGAGGATGAGAACATGGCCTATGAAAAATTACATTCCACAACAATTATGGCTGCTAAAACAGCATTATTATCTAATACAAAAAAATTAATTATTACTCATTTAAGTCCAAGATACACTAATAAAAATTCAATTACACCAAGCGATTTGCTTAAAGAGGCGCAAAAAGTTTTTCCAAATACTCACCTCGCCAAAGATTTTCTAACTGCAGAAATTAAATAAACTGCAACAGTTCGTTAGCAGGAGCGTTGTAAATGACCAACCCATGAAATAATAGTCATAGGTTTTTCTATTTGATGTTGATCGAAATGGTTACTTTTTTTTCGTTCCTAAATAAGTCTCTGAAAAGACTTTTAATTTTTCTTCCATTGATTATTGGTTTACTTCTTAATCCAATTTCTACTAATGCACTTTATCCTAGTGATCCTTCATCAGTAGATGGATTGAAAGAAGATCTTCATGGTGCAGATCTTCAAAATAATGAATTTGTAAAATATGATTTATCTAATCAAGATTTAGGAGAGGCAAATCTACAAGGCGCCTATATGAGCGTAACAACTGCAGCAAATTCTAGTTTCAAAAGCGCCAACATGAAAGATCTTATTGCATATGCTGTTCGTTTTGATAATGCTGATTTATCTGATGCAAATCTTACTAATGGTGAGCTGATGAAAAGTGTTTTTGATGGGGCAACTATAGATGGAGCAGACTTTACTGATGCAACTCTTGATCTACCTCAGAGGAAATCATTATGTGAAAGAGCAACAGGCACTAACTCAAAAACTGGAGTAGATACAGTAGATAGTCTTGAATGTTCAGGCTTAAGAGGTTATATACCTGCAACACCAAAAGCCTAATCACAAATTATTTAACTTAATTTAAGGTAAACAATTACTAGGCTCTTTCGAGCCTGGTTTTTTGCTATACCACCATTCTTGTATATCAGAAGAAAATCTCTTTGAAAAAAGAGTAATTACTGTTTCTACAGGCTTTGATCCAGGCTCCAGAATCTGAACCGAATAAGAGGGACATTTTCTTGAAGCCATATCTGCCACGAACCTAGAGCCTATTCTTCTCCAGCTTGGTTCCTTGCTACGCCATGCCAACCTTGAACAGGGCCAAGGCAACTCTTCTCTATCATATAGTCTGCAACATGGTCCAATAACCTTATAACTGTACTGACCTCCATAACTTGACTGAACACTTCCAGTCTTAAAAAATTCAAAATTATTCATTATTCACAAAAAAAGCCACCTTTATAGAGGGTGGCAGAGAAATAATAAAATATCAACTTAAATGAGTTAATTTTTATAATTAGTACAATTCTTCCTCAGCATGAGTTGTAATTGTTACATCAGATGTTGGGTAAGCTACGCATGTAAGAACAAAACCAGCTTCTAATTGATCGTCATCCAAGAAACTCTGATCTGATTGATCAACACTACCTGAAGTCACCTTACCTGCACATGTTGAGCAAGCTCCAGCTCTGCATGAATAAGGTAGGTCGATACCTTGCTCCTCAGCAGCATCGAGAATGTATTGATCGTCAGGTACTTCAATTGTTGAATTGAGACCTTCACCTTCACTGATTAGTGTAACTTTGTAAGAAGCCATTTAAATAAAAAATTGTTGGTACTTAATACCTATCAAATACATTTTTAACATTGATTGAGTCGATATGCGTGATTTTGAAGTAAAAAATGACACAATAAAATGTATTAAAGGGAATCTATAAGAAAAACTTATACCTAGGTTGTATTGCTGGCTTTTTGAGCTGAAATACAAACCCAATCTTTATCAGATGATAAATCCAATAATTTCAAGTTATTTTGATTTAATATTTTTATGATTTCATCTTTTTGTGAATTCAGAATTCCACTGAAAATGACATGCCCATTTTTTCTCAAACACTTATAAATATTTGGGATCATTTCTTTTATTACTTCAGCGAGAATATTACAAAAAACCAAATCAAATTTATTGAGTTGATATTTGATAATTACCTCATTAAAAGATCCCAAATATGTAGTTAGGTCATTTAAGTTGCCAAAATTTAGCTGAAAATTAGAGTTAGTAGAATTAATGGCAAGATAGTCATAATCAATTGCACAAATCTCTTTTGCTCCAAGCAATCTTGCAGCAATGCTCAAAATCCCGCTACCACTGCCAATATCTAATACCTTTTTATTAGAAAGTAACATATTCTCCATTTTTTCTAAACATAAATACGTCGATGGGTGACTGCCAGTACCAAAGGCTGCTCCAGGATCAATTTTTATGATTTGTTTATCCTTAAATTTTTCATCCAGATTTATCCAACAAGGCAATATTAAAAAATGATTTCCTATTAATTCAGGGGTCCAATATTTCTTCCAGCTTGTTAACCAATCTTCCTCTTTAATAATACTCCAATCAAAAAATTGATTCTTAGAGTCATTAATATTTAGAAGTTTGATAATTATTTTTTCAAAATCAATTATGGAACTCTCGCTCCATTCATCAATTGGAAGCCAAATATTTACTTCTTTTTTATTTTCAGTTTTTATCAAATATTCAAATGAAAAACTAAAAATTCCTAGCTCATTTAATTTCCAAATAATAAGTTCTTCTGAATCAATTTCTATCTGAAAGGTTAATTTATACCAATCTTTATTTGCCATTAATAGAGGAGAAATATTTATAAAGTAACTGGATTAGCACTAGTAATTCCCTCCACTTCAATAATGGTTTCAAGCAACTCATTAGGAATTGGATCATCAATACTTAGAACCATAACAGCTTCTCCTCTAACAATTTTACGCCCAACTTGCATGGAGGCAATATTTACATTGTTGCTACCCAATAAAGAACCTAGTTTGCCAATAATACCCGGCATATCTCTATGCCTAGTAACCAACATATATCTGCTTGGTGAAACGTTAACTGGGTATTGATCAATACTAATAATTCTTAATTCTCCATCCGCAAAAATACTGCCTGCTACGCTATGGTCGCCATTATCTCCATAAGTATTTAACTGAAGCGATCCACTAGCAAATTCAGGTCTTGCCTCATCTTTACTTTCGACAACTGAAATACCTCTAGAATCTGCTTCTAGAGAAGCATTAACATAATTAATCCTATCTCCCAAAGCTTTACTTAAAAGCCCTTTTAGACTAGCTATTATTAATGGTTGAGAAGGATGTTGAACAAATTCACCTTGAAGTTTTACATCTAGTTTTTGAATCTGTCCCCCTGAAAGCTGACTAATAAGGAGACCCATTGTTTCAGCCAACTGCAAATGAGGTTTTAGGCTATCCATTATATCAGGACTCAAACCTGGTATATTTACCGCAGTTCGAGCTGACAACCCAAGTAAAACGTCTCTGATTTGTTCGGCAACATCAACAGCTACATTTTCTTGCGCTTCCCGAGTAGATGCTCCTAAATGCGGGGTAAGGATAAGATTCTTTTCAACTTTAAGAAGTGGTGAATTAGATTCCAAAGGTTCTTTAGAAAAGACATCTATTGCCGCTCCTCCAATCAAGGATTTATTTAAAGCTTCTGCTAATGCTTCTTCGTCAATTAAACCTCCTCGAGCACAATTAATTAATTTTGCGCTACTTTTCATACTTTTAAGAACCTCCATATTGACTAAATTTTCTGTCTCTGGTGTGCGAGGCAAATGCAAAGTTACATAATCGGATTGTTGGAATAATTCCTCTAGCTCAGAGAGCTTAACTTGTATTTGTTGAGCTCTTTCAGTTGAAACAAAGGGATCATATCCGTAAACTTCCATTCCTAATGCATTAGCAACTTTCGCTACATGAGCACCAATTTTCCCTAAACCTACGACTCCTAACTTTTTCTTATAAAGCTCATTCCCAACAAATTTCTTCCTTTCCCATTTACCTAACAAAGTACTCATATTAGCAATTGGAATATGTCTAGATAAGGCCAACATCATAGCTATGGTGTGTTCAGCGGCAGCTATAGTATTTCCACCTGGAGAATTAACTACAAGAACTCCTTTTTGTGTAGCAGCTTTAACATCCACATTATCAACTCCAACACCTGCCCTTCCTATTATTCTGAGTTTATTCGAAGAATTAATAATTTCCTCTGTAACTTGAGTCCCAGAGCGTATCATTAAAGCATCATAATCTTTAATAATTGAAGCTAATTCAGAGTTTGAGATTCCTATTCGCTGATCTACTTGCGCTACCTTTGAAAGAATATCAATTCCTGTTTGATCAATTGGATCTGTAATGAGAACTTTTGTCATTTACGAGTTGTTCTTTAATCTTTTACTTTAACTTAATCTATAGTAGTTATATCTTATTTTATTAATTTGAATAAAACACAAACATTTGAGGAATGAAATGTGACTAAAAGTATAGTAATATTTGAAGACCTTGAAAAATGTATTCAACTATTTAATGTTTTCAGAGAAAAGTCAATATTGCTCTACGAAGCTATATTGATACCGCCCTCAAGAGAGAAAATCTCTCTTGATCAAAATAAATTGCTAAACGAATCAGCTAATAATTTCATTAAATCTCAATTAATAGAAGAGATAAGAATCCTTAATCCTAATCTTGACCGTAAACTAAGGCAAAAAGATATGAGTAGATGGCTCATGCCTTTTGGTTTCATAGCAGGGATAGCTTTTACTAATATGACTAATCTATCTACTTTCAGCTTTCTTGGTTTAAATAACATCGGTGAAACTTTAATAGGAGGTCTCTTAGGAATGGGTTCAGGATATTTAGGAAGCGTTGTTTCTTCAGCAAGTATAAATCTAAATAGAAATAAAGAATTGAGATCAATTATTAACTTAAATAAAGAGGGTAAATGGCTTGTACTTCTTGAAAATCAAATTGGCACTGAATTACCTTGGGGTTTAATAAAACAATCAGACCCAAAGGATATCATCTTTTTGGAAGGCTAAATGATTGACTTAAAAGAAATTTCAATAAATTCAAACTATAAAAAAGAAACTGGAGAATTAATAAATATTGCAAACTTAGCTTTTAAACACTGGGAAACTTATTGGACTGGGTTTAACTCCACTTATGTTTGCGATGAGATTTTAAAAGATTTTGACAATTTAAATGATTTCAAATTTTTTGTTTATGGAGGATTCTCCTCTTCTCAAAGATCTAAAATAGCTTGCTTTAGAGAAGATAAAATTCCTGAAAAGGATTCTTTAATAAGCAATTTTCCAGCAAAAGGAATACAAATTATTGGCAATTTTTTATTTGATAATGCTACACAAGACGACTTTAGATCCCTATTAATTGAAAATGGGTTAACTGAACAAAAAGTAGGAGACATATGGACTATTGGCGATAGGGGGGCACAAGGGATAATTGACAATTTAGATATTGAGTTTCTAAATGAAAAGTTTTTTTATTTGAGAGACGTAAAAGTAAAAATTAATATAGTTGGTATAGATGAATTACAAATACCTACTGGAAGATTAAAGAAACTTATTAACACAGTAGAAGCTTCAACAAGATTAGACGCTATAGCTTCAGCTGGCTTTAGGATATCACGAACCAAGATTATTGAAAGGATAGAAAATGGAATGCTTAGATTAAATGGGAGCAAAGTTAATAAGCCAACTATTAATCTTAAAATTGGTGACAAACTGCAACTTGAAAACAAAGGATTTATCGAAATTCTAAATATAGAAGTCACCAAAAGAGAAAGATGGAAAGTTAAATTACTTAGAAAATGAAACTCAACCTGCTATTTTCTTATAAGGGGGATTGAAAAATCCTCAAGTTGGGCGATTAGCTCAGTGGTAGAGCACTACCTCGACACGGTAGTGGCCACTGGTTCGAATCCAGTATCGCCCATCAAAATTTTTGATGGCTTAGGTTATATCCACAGAAAATAATTTCATTTTTTAGATTATTAAAAAATGAAACTTAATCAAATAATTAATCTTCATAAGGGACTCACTGCATTTGTAGTGCTAGGACTTATGATGTTTTTCGATAATTTTACAATAGCTCCCTACGTTTATTTGGCTCTGCATGGTACTTATGGATTACTTTGGTTACTAAAAGAAAAGATATTTCCAGATCCTTATTTTAAAGAAAAAATCAATTTTATAACTTCAGTTACTGGTTTTATTTTTCTTGGAAGTTACTGGGTAGCTCCGTATATTCTTATCTCATCTCAGAAGTCTGTTCCAAATATCGTAATAACTACATCTATATCCATAAATATTATTGGTGTGTTTTTACACTTTGCTAGTGATGCTCAAAAATACTTTTCTCTTAAATTAAAAAAAGATCTAATTAAGGAAGGATTTTTCAAAAATATAAGGAATACAAATTATCTAGGAGAAATACTAATTTATCTATCATTCTGTATCCTTTCAATGAGTTTTATTCCATTCGCAATTCTTGCAATATTTTTCTTTATAGTTTTTCTACCAAGAATGATAAAAAAAGATAAATCACTCACAAAATACGAATCATTCGAAGAATATAAGAAAAAAACTGGTCTTTTTTTACCTAAATTAAATGTTTGACAACAACTTACCAAGTTGGAGGCAAGATTTAAAATCTTCTAGAAAAAAAGAGGGTAAATCACCTT
The DNA here is from genome assembly GCA_003214235.1 of Prochlorococcus sp. AG-418-F16. Classification (GTDB taxonomy): domain Bacteria; phylum Cyanobacteriota; class Cyanobacteriia; order PCC-6307; family Cyanobiaceae; genus Prochlorococcus_A. Next base: position 72,137 of record QCLW01000002.1, on the reverse strand, counting down.
CTAATAGATGGGTTCAGCTGGCAACAGTTAGTAAACAAAATGAGCCAAGATTAAGAACAGTTGTTTTCAGAGGATGGCATACAGATAGTTCAATGATTATTTTTACAGATAGAAGAAGTGAAAAAATTGAGCATTTAAAATCTAATCCTAATGCAGAAATATTATGGTTTTTTTTGAAAACCAAATCACAATATAGATTCAAGGGGAAAATAAGTGAATTGTGTGATAACAAAAATTATTGGGATACATTATCTGAAACATCAAAATCTTCTTGGTTCTGGGGATCTCCAGGAGAGAGAATAAATCCAAAATTACAATCTGCTTATGAAATGTTATGCAATCTACCTAAGTCAGAAAATTTTGTAGTTCTAAATTTTGAAATCGATTCAGTAGATCTTCTTAAATTAGAACAGCCTATTCATAAAAGATATCTATGGGAAAAGATTAAGAAATGGGAAAAGAAAGAAATCAATCCTTAAATATTTCTAAATTGTATAGTTATATTGAAAAAGATATATTGATCGGTCAGTTTTAAAAAAGAAGTATCTTTATATATGAATTTCTCAGAAATTCCAGAAAACCCTTTTATCTTTTTATCTTGGGTAACTGCTATAGGTCTTTTTATAAGTCTTTCTGAAGCAACAATTAAGATAAAACTAGAGAAGAGGAACTCTCATCTTAAAAGAGTAGAGTCAATTAAAAGTCTTTATCCTAAAAAGTTAGTTTGAAATATCTGAAAGGATATTTGCTTGAAGAAATTTGATCAAACCTCCTTTATTCTTTCCTTCTTTTATTGCAGATTCCTTAACGAAGGATTTTACCTTTGTAGAAGATATGTTTTCTTCTGTATCTTCTGACTTAAGGATTCTGATAATAACTTCATCTAAAGAGAAATTTCCAGGACCTGTCAAGGCAATTGAACTTGCTGAAGCAAAATATAGAAGTAAGAGCTCTAAAAGATAAATATTAAAACCTGAAGTAACAAGAGCGTGATATATAGCTACAGATATTGTTCCAACAATAGCCAAAGCTCCAAATCTTGTAGCTAAACCGATAATTAACAACCAACTTCCACCTATCTCTGAGAATGCTGCCAAGTATGACAAAAATATTGGGAATGGCAGATGTAATGGCCTAACAAAGGCATCAGCAAAATTCTCTATATTCGCTAATTTCTCATAACCGTGGTGAATGAGAACTGTACCAGTAATAACTCTAAGAATTAATAAAGCTGTATCTTTGCTAAATGATTTAGTAAGAATTGTTGAAAGCACTGTAAAAATTTATCCTTAAGTAAAAATAACTAGTCACAGATTCCATCGTGGATTAAACCTCAAAAGTAGTACCTAATTAAGTATTTATACTCAACTATCTAAGAGTTATTTTTCATATTAAGGGCTTTATTATGTTATGAATTATTTTTTGAATAATTTTCGAATAATTTTTGATTAATTTTGGGAATGTTTTCTTTGAATTTAAAAAAGCCTTTTTTTGCGAACTTCCACGCGAATAAATCTTCATCCCTCACGAGATTAAATATATGTTTGTTGTTTAAAGTTTTAAACTTAATTATAAAGTCATAATTTTCTCCAACTCCAGGATAAATTATGTCTATTTGATTAATATTTTTAAATTTATCTTCTAGTGAATGCGAATCAATCTGTTCAACGTTATTAAAATTCTCTGCAAATTCAGATACCATTTCTTGTTTGAATTTCAAAACAGATTCAGACAATTTAATTTGTCTTTGTTCATTTTTTAAAAGAATAATGTAAACCTTTTTATAGCTTGAAAGTAACTTTTTAAAAGTTGCAACGTGCAGATCATTTTCAAACAAAATCAAATTATCTGATTTCGGATCCATAGTATTTTTATAAATCTCGTCTTCTAAGGGAAATTGATTCGATTCCTCAAGAAAAATTTGTTTGTTATTTATTTTTTCTACATTAAATCTATTATTTGAAAATTTTCTGAGGTTTGAAGATGAAAAAAGATATTGCTTTCCTTTAGTTTGTAATCCTCCGACCCATCTCCAACTAAGAAGATTAGAAGCAGCATCACCATCAAAGAGATATTTAAAGAAAAACTTTGCTCCCAATTGCCATGGAAGGCCTAAATTAAATATCCAAGTACTCGCAAACCACATTCTTGTATGGTTATGCAAATAGTTATGCTGCTTTAATTCAAGGACCCAGGAGTTGAAAAAATCTAATTCTGTATTCCCATTAATTGCACTTTCATATAGCTCATGATCAAAATCAAAAATTTTTTCTGAAATAAAATTTTGCCAAACTTGCGGTCTATTTTCCATCCACCCTTTCCAGTAAACCCTCCAAAATATTTCTTCGATAAACTTATTTGGATTTTTGACTTTGTATTTACTTTTAGTATCATTTATCAGGTCATATTCCAATAATATTCTGTGAGTGATAAATGGTGATAATTTTGAAACTGAACCTTCATTATTTGGCCCAAAATCGAAATTTCTTAACTTTGCATAATCATTAATTTTGTATTTTACAAAATTGTCCCAAACATTTTGTGCTTCTAATAAAAATGACATTTTTTTGATAACTATAAAAATATTTTTTGTTGATTGAAAGAAATTTCAAAAATCAGAGGTTAAATTTAGCTCACGATACTGAATTCAATTATTTACAGTAATCAAATAAATAAGTTTTAATTAAATCTCAAAACAATTTGCAGGATTACTAAATGACTGCCACTATTTCTAGATCTGAGTTTTCTAATTGGGAAACATCTGATATTCCTGATCTTAATGGAAAAACTGTACTTATTACTGGCGCAAATAGTGGACTTGGATATTACACGGCAAAAGCCTTAGCGGAAAAAAATGCCCATGTAATCGTTGCATGTAGATCGCTTGAAAAAGCTAATCAATCTATTAAAAGGCTTAGATCTTCAAATCCTGGAGGAATATTTTCTCCACTTGAATTAGATTTATCAGATTTAAATAATGTTGTTGAAGTTCAACCCAAAATTTTTGATGATTTTGAAAATCTGGATTTACTAATCAATAATGCAGGCATAATGCACCCGCCTAAAACACTTAGTGCCCAGGGATATGAAATACAATTTGCAGTTAATCATTTAGCTCATATGCTTTTGACCCTAAAGCTTCTTCCAATTATTGAAAAAAAAGAGGAATCGAGAATAGTAACAGTTACTTCTGGTGCACAATTTTTTGGTAAAGTTGGCTGGAAAAATCTTAGAGCAGAGAACTATTACAACAAATGGGAATCTTACTCCAATAGCAAATTGGCAAATGTAATGTTCGCTTTGGAACTAAATGAGAACTTAAAGCACAAAAATATACTTTCTTTAGCCGCTCACCCAGGAATAGCAAAAACAAATCTTTTTACTGCTCAAAAACCTAAACCTAGTCCAATAGAAACCTTCTCCATGGAATTATTTAGCCCTATTTTTCAATCCGCTGAGATGGGCGCTTTACCTCAACTTTTTGCAGCTGCCTCTCCAGATGCAAGAGGGGGTGATCATTATGGTCCTAAATTTAATTTCAGAGGCTATCCAAAACTATCTCCTACTTCTCCTTTTGCCAGAAATAAAAAAGAAAGAAAAAATTTATGGGAAAAAAGCCTTGAAATACTGAATAATTTCTTATAAATTCCTCATTTTTACTAGCTTTAGAAAATACTTCAAGATATGTAACTCACTCTCTGAGAGTTTCATAAATTCTGTTAAGGAATCATAATTTTTTTCATCAATTTTTTTTGATAATTGAATAAAACTATCATGGTTTTCATTAACAAAGCGTTCAGCAATCTGAGATGGGGTTAAACCCTCTTCTATTAGTTCACCTGGAGCATTTTTCTCCCACTTTTCATAAAACCAAGAGAACCAATATTTTGCAGTATTATCTTCCATTAATTAACTTTTATTTGGCGAATTCTACAAATACTAAAGAGTGATCTCATGATTGAATTAACCCTCAAACACATTTAATATAAATGCAATTATAAATTTAATGATAGATAATAATCATTTAAGAAAAAGAAAAAATATTAATCTTGTAATTGGATTAGGTAAATCTGGATTTTGGGCTGCCAAGTATTTGAGAAGCATCGGTAAGAGAGTAATTATTTGGGAAAGTAAAGATGGGAAAGAATTCTTAGAGACAAAAAAAGAATTGGAGGAACTTAATATTTTAGTTTCTCTGAATAAAGAATTTGTATTTAAAGAAATTAATCCCTTTGTAAAAGAGCTTGAGTCTGTTGTTGTAAGTCCATCAATACCTTATGACCATGAAACTATTTTAAAATTAAAAAAAAAAGGAATAAAAGTAATTGGAGAAATTAATGTTGCATGGGAAATTTTAAAAGACACAAATTGGATAGGCATTACTGGTACTAATGGCAAGACTACTGTTACTCATTTATTAAGTCATATACTCTGCGAGAATGAATTATATGCTCCTTTTGCTGGAAATATTGGTACACCTTTATGTCAATATGCTTGCTCCAAAAAACATGAAAAAATTGACTGGGTTGTAGCTGAATTAAGCAGTTATCAAATAGAAATATCTCCAGAAGTAAAACCTAATATTGGAATCTGGACAACCTTCACAGAAGATCATCTTGAAAGACATAAAACACTTGAAAACTATTTCAACATAAAAAAAAGCTTGTTAGAAAAATCAAATTTTAAAATTTATAATTATGACGATAAAAATCTAAGAAATCACTATAGTTCACTATCAAAAGGGGTTTGGATAACAACTAGTTTAGATAAATCAAATTTCATTCAATGCGATTATTGGATAGATGATCAGGCATTCATTATTGAGAGAGGAAAGAGACTATTCAAACTTGAACATTTTTCTTTAAAAGGAATGCATAATCTTCAAAATCTTCTATTAGTAATAGCAGCAGCAAGAAAAGTTGGTTTATCTGGAGAGAAGATTAAAGATACTTTATCTAATTACAAACAATTAACGCATAGGATGGAAACAATTTACAAAAATAATGATCTGGAAATAATTAATGATAGTAAAGCTACGAATTTTGATTCATCTATTGCAGGAATAAATTCAATTGAAGGTCAAATAATAATAATTTCTGGAGGCAGATTAAAAGGCAATGAATACAGTGAGTGGGTACAAGTTATAAAGCAAAAAGTTAAATGTGTTTTTCTTTTTGGAGAAAGCGCAAAAGTCCTAAAGATGGCCCTTATTAATGAAGGATTTAAAAAAGATATTTTTGATTTTTCAGAACTCAAGGAGCTTTTAAATTTTGTTTTTCATTATTTACAAAATAACAAAGTTGGTACATTATTATTCTCACCTTCATGCTCAAGTTTTGATCAATTTAAAAATTATGAAGAGCGAGGAGAATATTTCAAGAAACTAATAAGTGAAAAATTAAAGGTTAATTAATTCAGTTTTTATTTAAAGATCATTGAGTAATTATCAGGTCGGTCATCACAACCGTCTCCCCCCTAGCAAATATTCACTTAATTAGTTAGATTTCGACTATAAATTTATTATTAACAATGAGTGAATCTAACAATTTACCTCAAGCAATAAGTCATAAAAAATTAAGTTATTTAATGCTGAAGGCACAAAAAGATTCTCATTTTTCTGATGAATTAACAGAAACAGGAAGCCCCGAAAAAAGGGAATTTGACGAGTTAATAAACAATTGGGAAGCCTCAACTAAGAAATTAATTAACGAGTTATCCAAAAGAAAACAGAATTTACTAAAAGATAAATCACCAAATTCTTTAATTGCTCTTGGTGCTATGGAAGTTCACCTTAACATGGCTTTGCAAGCCTTAAATGCATTTAATAAAGAATTTGATGAGTAATAGATAAGCTATAAGGAAGGCATTGAAAACAAAAGAAAATCTAGTTCTTTTTCAGTATCTATAGAAATATCATCATAATTAATAACTTCAAATCCCAAGCCATCTCCAGAAGAGAGGCATATATTTGAATTATTGTCTTTACTTTTTAATAAAAGTTTCCCCTCTATTATTTGTATCCAATTATATTTATCGATTTTTAATGGTAATCTTTTTTCTTTAATAGGTTTATATTTACAACGCCATAAAGAGATATCTTGATTTACAAAGAGTTTATTATTTTGATCGCTTTTGTAATTAAAAATAAGATTATCCCACAACTTTTCTTTTAATGATATTTGGTCATAGTGAGGTTTGATATTTTCTTTTTGAGGGAATATCCAGATCTGAAACAACTTGCAGGTCTCATTTTCTTCGTTCTTCTCGCTATGCGAGATCCCAGTTCCTGCAGACATAACTTGCACTTCATCTTCATGAATCTTTCCAAAGTTGTTTAACGAGTCTCTATGGCTTATGGCTCCTTTTGTTACGACAGTAATTATTTCCATATTTGAATGAGAATGTGTATTAAAGCCCGAATTAGGAGAAATAATATCTTCGTTTATAACTCTAATATTCCCAAAATTATCCCATTTTGGATCTCTATGCTCTGCGAAAGAAAATGAATGTTTCGAACTTAGCCATTCTCTACTTGTGCTAAATCTATCTTGAGATTTCCTTATTTTAATAATTTTCAAAGACACAAATGCTTAGAAATAAATATTTAGATTATTAGTTAGATAAATATATTTTTGGGGATCATCAATTACCAATAAGTATAAGTAATTTTATTTATTGGTAATTTTACTTTGTGCTTTATTTGCTTTATAGATTATTTTTTTTGCTTCTTCTCTTGTAGAACATTTTTCTGCCTCAACATTTAAGTTTTTTAGTTTATTTATTTGCTTTGAAACTTTCATATACAGTTTGAATTATCAACTAGAAGTTAACACATATTTAATGGAATAGCTAAAATAATAGATTGCATTGCAGCCTTGTTACCTAGAAATAAGATTGAAGGATGGAATTATCGGAACAGTATAGAGGATGTATTGGATTATCTTTGATTGTTTTCTTAATAAGAAGCGGTCCAAGAGGTTTATCAAAATTATTTTTCCTAATTAAATTATATTGCATTATTTTTTTTGATATTTTTTTATTTCTATTTAGAAATTTCCCTTTGTTACCCCAACCTAACCATAAATCACAATTTTTATTTTCAGACCAGTGTTTTAAGTTTTTATAAATATGATTATTGTTTAGATAACCAATAGGGTTTTTGTGATTAAAAAGTTTTTCTGGATTACTTGAAATAAGAGCAAATAGATTGATTAGTTTCACTCTCCCATAATCATTTTTTTTCGAAATTTTGATTATCTTTTTTGTTGTATTATCTAAGAAAACTGAATCTGATAATGAAGGGTTTAAACCAATAAAAATTATCTCTTTTGTAGATTTAGAAATCTCATAACTTAAACTCCATCTATATAATTTATTCGCGCTTATTAGACAATTTCTATCAAGCAAAAAATTTTTCAACCTAAACCTACACCTCTAGCCATAAGAGTTGCGAATAATGGTATGGTGGCAAAGCCCACTAATTCTGTAGTAATGATAATTCTAAACCTCTTAACAAGGGTCTCTGAAATTTCAGGTAATTTATTCTTACTTAGTGGAATTGCCCATAAGATATAGGTCGTTGTTGGGTACAAAGAAAGAAGTCCGACCAAAATATAAAGAGAGACCTTTATCCAAAAAACAGGGTTGTCTGTATAAAAATCACCTCCTTGACCAAAATACTTAACACGCAAAATACCAGTAACCAATATTGCAACTCCTGCCAAACCATAAACTACATCTGCAATAATCATTGAGATTGTCTCATTTCTATTAAGATCAACTTTGAGAGTTAATCTTTCAAACAATAGAGATCCGAAACACAAAATAATACCTAAATAATGAACATATGCCACCAATGCACTTTTAGCGATTTCCCCTGTAAATAAAGTTCCTAATAACATTTTTTAGTCAAAATTTATACAATACTAACCACCAAATGAAGAATTTGTTTATAAAGAGATTAACAACTTAAAAGCAAAGTATTTAATCTAAGAATCTAAATACCTTTTTTGCCCATCAACAAAAAAATCCTTTTTATTCCATACCTCTATTACATCTGGGAAATGTTTTTCCATACAATTATCACAAACCCCATGACTAAATCTAATATCACTAATTTTTGAGAGATATTTTTCCAAATGCATCCAATCGCCCTCTTTATTTTTTACTTCTCTGCAATATGAACATACAGATAAAATACCTTCCTGTTTATGCAAATTAGACAATGCATCTAGCAAGTTTAATGACTTTTTTCTAAGTTCTAAAAATGAAACTATTTGCTTGGATAATAATTCCATAATATTAAATTGTTGCGTAGTTAGATTTCCTGGCTTTCTGTCAATTACACAAAGAGTTCCAAGTTTATTACCATCACTATTTTTAAGAGGAAAACCTGCATAGAAACGAATCTTTGGATCTCCTGTTACCAATGGATTATTTATAAATCTATGATCTTGGTAAGCATCATGAATAATTAGTGGACTATCTTCTTTTATTGCATGGGTACAAAAAGACCAATCTCTTCTAGTTTCTGATATTTGAAGTCCAACTTTGGACTTAAACCATTGTCTATCTTTGTCAACCAAAGTCATTAAAGAAATAGGCACATTACAAGTTGTAGACGCAATTTTTGTAATATCGTCATAACATGATTCTGGCTTGGTTCCCAAAATCCTATATTCTGCTAGAGCTTTTAATCTTCTTTCCTCTTCTTCTTTTTTTGATACAAGATTCCGCATTAATCTTCACCAATATAATTAAAACTTTAAAATTAAAGTTTGTTCAAAAAACTTTTTCCGTCTAATACTTAATAAAAAAAAGATAAACTTATTGATTTGTTACTTTATGGTTTAACTTTGAGACTGCCATCCCAGCGATCCATCCACTTGTCCAACAATGTTGAAAATTAAATCCACCTGTAATCCCATCAACATCTAAAACTTCTCCAGCAAAAAATAATCCTGGGCAAATTAAGCTCTCCATAGTTTTAAAATTAACTTCATTAATTTTTACGCCTCCAGAAGTAACAAATTCTTCTCCAAATGGTCCTTTGCCCGAAATTAAATATTTATCCCGCATAAGAGTATTTATCATTTTGTCTCTTTCATATGCCATTAAATCAGCCCACTTTTTCTCTTTATCGATGCCTATTTTATTTAATAAAAAAATCCATAATCTTTTTGTTAATAATGAAACCGGTCTATTATTTATTAAATTCATCTTACCTTTATTTAATCTTAAAAAATTAATTTTTTCTTTCAACTCCTCATAACTTAAAACTGACCATTTAATGATTAGATTGAATTTATATTTATGGCTAAAAAGTTCCCTTGCTGCAATTGATGAAAGTTTTAACACCGCTGGTCCACTAAAACCCCAATGAGTAATAAGTAAATCGCCTCTATTTTGAAAGATCTTGTTATTTAATTTAATTTCAATATCGATACCTTTTATCGATACGCCACTACATTCATCTAAATTTGGTTCTTTTGTAGAAAAAGTAAAAAGTGATGGTACTGGTTTAACAATACTGTGGCCAAGATTTTGAGCCAACTTATACCCGCTGGGGTGACCCCCAGTAGAAAGAATAATATTTTTTGTAATTACCGTTTCTTCTTTAAGACTAAAAATCTTAAATATATTATCTGGAGTTTTTAAAATTTCCTTCACATAACATTTGGTTAATATCTCTACATTTTTTGATAAAGCACTTTTTCTCAAGCAATCAATAACATCTGAAGAAGAATTTGACACCGGGAATACTCTTAGATCTTCTTCAATTTTTAATTTCAAACCTTTTTTCTCAAACCAATCAAATACATCTCCTGAAGCAAAACGATTAAATGATTCTAATAGCTGAATACCACCTCTGGGATAATTCTCAACTAGTTCAGTTGGAATCCATGTTGCATTAGTAACGTTACATCTTCCACCTCCACTAATCCTTATTTTCTCCATAAGTTTTGAAGTCCCTTCTAAAATTATTATTCTTTTGACTCCATTTTCAGCAGCAGTTATTGCCGTCATGAAACCAGCAGCACCTCCTCCTACAACTGCCAAATCAAAAGGTTCCAAAAACTTATACTGCAATATTTCCTAATCTAATAATAGCAAGGAGATACCAAGAAAAATTATTCGAAAAACTATTAAAAATATATAAAAAACATAATTAAATCCATAATAAATAGCTTCAATTAACTAATGTCTTGAATTTTTTAAAAAAATCAACGCAGTCGTTATTTTTATGCTCTATTTTAATTAAATGAGTCAAATATTTTCTTACGTTAAATATTCTGAGGCCAGCTTTCCTATGACTGGCCAATACACCGCTCTTCTTTTAATTACCTCTATTATTTGGGTTTTACTTTGGTTTGGATACAGGCAAAATAAGATAAATGATGAGATCAAGAAAAAAGAAAAAGATGAAAGAATTAATGCAAAAGTTCAAAGAAGAAAAAAATTAGAAAGTTTATACCCTATTAGGAAAAAAAAAGCTTAAAATAGATTATTTTTAGACTAAATATGAAAACAAATAATTTAAAATCTTTAATTCAGTACTTGCCAGGGATCTTGATTCTTTTTTATGTATTTTTTTTAGCATTTTCTCAATTTATAAAATAAAATTTTCTAAAAATTATTAGTTTTGATTGGAATCCTTTCTGCTTTTGGAGCTGCTACATCTTGGACTTATGCATGCTTTATTTGGCGAGCGCAAACTCAAAAATATAAATCAATAGATATCAATTTAATAAAAAATATAATAGCTTTTATAGTTTTTATTCCTGCTTTCATCAATCTCAGTTCTGCAACTGAATTGAAATACATAGTTATACTATTATTTAGCGGAATAATAGGTATTGGTTTAGGTGATACCTTCTACCTAAAGTCATTACAAACAATTGGCACAAGAAAAACTCTATCTGCAGAAACTCTTTCTCCTTTAATAGCTGCTTTATCGGGAGAAATTTTTATTAATGAAAATTTAACACCCAAATCTTGGTTTGGAATAATCATAGTATCAATTTCGCTTTTCATAATTCTCAAAAAAGGTAATGATTTTAAAGAGGCAAACTCCCCTTTATCAGAAAAAAATAACTTTAAAATTTTTGCATTTCCTTTTTTATCAGTTTTATGCGCTGTTTTAGGAGGTCTTTTTTCAAGGATGGTTTTCCTTCAAAGTAATTTATCTCCTTTCCTGACAACTGAGATTAGATTATTAGGTGCAATAATTTTTTTGATTACTTTAAAAAGATTTAAGATTAATTTTTTCTTAAATAATTTAGAGAAAAATCAACAGAAAAGATTTTTGCTTTCAATACTTCTTGGAACCAATTTAGGAATATTGCTACAACAAATTGTATTTAAAACTCTTCCCATAGGAATAGGATGGGCTTTATTAAGTACATCTCCAGTTATTTCTTTATTATTTGCTAAAAATGAGGAAAGAGAAATTACAAAAAATATAATATTTTTTACTTGTTTTTTATTTTTTGGCTTGACATTAATAATTCTTTAATCTTGGAGTTAATGTAATAAATACTCATGTTAATGGAAATGACATTAAATAAAATTATCCTATAAATACTCAAAAAAATGAAAATTTTAAAGAAAAAAAAACTTGGTAGTCTTGAAGTTTATGTTATTTTTCTAAGTTGCATATATGCAGGCTTTATAGGTTATAAATCTCTATTTAACGTTTTATTTACTTGAAATCAATTGATTCTTTGGACTGATTTAATCAACTTACCTCCATCTTGGTCATCATCATCATTTGAAACAAAAAATAAAAAAAATATCCCAAGAGAAGCTATAGATAAAGAGATTGACAAAACAGAAAGCTCATCCATAAATTTAAAATTTTTTTAATAATAAACGAAAAAAATTAAAAGACAGTAAACAAATACACATTCTCGAAAATAAAAATTTCATTTATTTAAAAAGAAAAGGGAAATATATCCAAACTATTTCGTGAAAGTTATAATTACTTTTCCTTGTAGTGCAAGCGTAATAACTCATTATGTAATAAAAAATTGGCCTATTTGGGAATGTGAGCCAAGCAAATTTAAATAGAATTACGATGATAAGGAAATTTTCTTAATAATCGAAGGCCAAGCGACTATAAGTAGAAAAAAAGGTAACATTTATGTAATTAAAGCTGGAGATTTAGTTGAGTTTCCTTCTGGGCTTTACTGCGAGTGATAGGTAACCATGAGTATTAAAAAACACTATAGGTTGGGCATCTAAATGTAAGAAAAAAATTTTTTCTTGTTTTATTATTAAGTCAATGTAGATAAAATACACTTAATACATCATTTTCAAAAAGGGGGACTAATATTATGCCTTTTACTGATCAAGAATATTTTGAGGTTATCGAGAAAAACGAATCAGTAAAAGAAGCTTACGAAAATATTAAGCAAATTTGTATTAATCTACAAAAACAAACAAACTGTCCTGAAGAGGACCTAGAAAATTTTCTTGAATTTATTTCTAGGCAATGGAATAAGCAATAAAAAACAAGCCCTTCTAGTATTAAAATTAAACTCTCAATTAATTTTCTGAATGAATAAGTTTAAATTCCTTTTAAGGTTTAGTATTAATACTTGAAGTTCCCTTGGCAGCAGAAACATAAAAAAAGAATCCTACAATTCCAGATATACCAAATATTGCAGCCAAAGGATCAAATGAGAAAGAAAACATAGAATTTATAAAATCAAATTAAATATTAGTTTTTGAATCAAAATTATACAATTATTATTAAGTATAAAAAATAACATTTTGACGATTCATTATGTCATTATTGTTTTTTAACAGTACCTAGTAGATAGAAACAAATTATCATTTCAATAAATAATTCAGTATAAAAAATAGAAATATATTCCTATGAGTAATTCTTACGACAGAAAATATATTATAAAGAATATTTATAAAAATCAAGAAAACTACTTCCCAAATGATCCACGATTCACGTTTCTTTTGATTAATATCTGTAAATGACAGATTTGTACACAGCGTCTTCTTCAATAAGTCCTCTAACAGCTATACTTTGGTGTTTTTATCCAATAGCTATAATTGTAATTATCGAATTACTTCTAGGTGGTGGATTTGATGATGACAACAATGACGATCAAGATGGTGGAATGCTAATACCTGCTTACTCAAGGTCTAAAGTTTAAATTTTAATTGGATATTTAGAACCTTATATTCGAAAAAATATTAATAGAATGTTCAACCATATCGATACTACCTTTATTTCAATGATTTCACTAACCGTTTTCATTGTCTCCTCTCTATCCTGGATTTTCTTAAGACTCCTTAAAGAAGGTAGAAAAGGTCTTAAAGCAATAAATAAAGATTTAAAATAAAAATCTAAAAGATATTTAAAAGTTTTTGATTAGGATTATTCATATCTAGACTGTATAAGTTTTACTAACTTAAATATATATTCCGACGAAATAACGTTTTAAAATCATGTTAACTGTAAGGAATTATAAAACACTTAAAAAAATATTAGAATCTGTAAAATTGCAAAATTAAACAATTCTTAATTTATAGTTATTTCTTCTATAGTAAGGGTCTTTACTATTTATATTTACTGTCATAAATAAAAATGCATCTCAATTCTTTACTTTATATTTGTTCTATATTCTTATTCATTTACGTTATGGCACTGTTTTGGAGAGACTTACCAAATCAAAAAAAATAAGTAATTAATATTAATTTTGTTGCCTATCAAAATAAATTTAGTTAATAATTTAATATTGTCTCTAATTTTTCTATATAAATGCTAAAAGAATCTTCAAATAACCAAAACAAAAATACATGCTCAGAAACTACAAATTTTGTGAAAGAAAACATGATTTGTAAAGACGGATTCTGCTCATTACCAAATCAAAAATCGCTTTCAAAACAAGATAAAAATGATATGGATTTATTTGATCCTATTTAGTAAATAAATAACCTCTCATAAATTGAAGATTAAATTTATGTTGTAGAGTTTTTAATTTTAATTTATGCTTAAAAATTTTTTAAATGCATATCAAGAGTTTTGGATTAAAGCTACAGACTTCAAAGGATTCACTACGAGATCAGACTGGTGGTTTGTTCAATTAGCGAATCTAATAATTTCTTTTCTAACTATCCCAATATTTTTAAGAACTTTTGGGTTTAATGTGTATGGAATTGTTTGCATTATTCCTCAAATAGCAATTGATATAAGGAGAATTAAAGATTTTGGAAAGGATTGGAAATGGATCTTTATAAATTTAATACCCGTTTTAGGATGGATTTTATGGTTTTTCTGGTTAGGATTTGGTAAGAAAGGTAATGGTAAAAATAAATTTATCTAGATATTAATAAATTCACCAAGATAATCTAAATCTCTTTTCGATGAAGTGAATTTACTTTACAAAAAATTTTTTCTTGATATTTTTATGCCCTTTTTAATATTAAAAAGAAAAAGATATGAACTAAGTTCTTCATTTTTCTGTAGTATTTATTCTAAATCTGATGAAAGAAATATAAATTAAGTTCATTATTCAGCACTTAAAAAATATTTATACTTTAAGTCTATTTAATTTAACTCTTTACTTTTTTTTGTTTCTAAAGTCTACAAATCTTATTTTGTTTCTTAACGCTAATTTCTTTTCAAGAATTCTAAACACATGCCATTCGCATTCTGTTAATTTAAGAAAATGATCGAGTGTATGTTTATCTTCTTCGTCAAAATCCTCAAAAACTTCTGAAATAGCAATACTATTATTAGAGATAAAATCCTCTGCAACATCTTCTGGATTTTTACCTGAGTCGAAATCCTGAAACGCCTCACAAGAATTAAGTTCTCTTGTTAACCATTTAAACCATGGTTCATGTTTATTATATTTTTTATTTATAAATTTCTTCATGAAAAAATTTTTACTAATTTAATCATTATTAGTAATTCATTCTTTGACAGCTGTACAATTACTCATTTTTATAAATTCAATAAAAGATAAACTTTAAATTTTATATTTGCATAATAGATAAAATAATTACTTATAAAATTTCTTCGATAATAAGTATTTATTACCCATTTTTTGTGTTAGAGATAGCTAAACTTGAATTTTAATAAAGAACATTGTCTATCCCATTTTATGATTTTCCTACCTCTCCAATTTTAATTATTGGTGCTCTTGGTATTACTGTAGCAATAGCAGTTTTTTTTATAGCATATCAAAAATATTTTAATTCACCTTTGAACAAAGAGCTTTCAACAAAGAAAAAAGCCTTAATTAAAGAACAGCAAGAATTAAATGATAGATTAGAAAAGATAGAACAAGATTTAAAAAATTTATGAAATTTAAAATTCAAATCATAATAATTTCTTAAAAATAACTTTTTTAAAAATGGGTTAATAATCTCGAATTCAAGACCTTAATTTTTTAAACAGTAATTATGGTCTATAAGGAGTTATGGATAAAGATCATCTTATTGAGTTAATTTCTAATAGCCTTCTTTACGAGAGAGACGATTCGGAATCAACTAACAATCTTAGTGATTTTAAGAATTACTTAGAGAGATTAAATCTCGATCAATTGAGAACCATGTCTAAAGAATTTATTCTTTAGTAGGATAAAATGTATAAATATTTTTTTTTTATTTAGCTAATAATCAATACTTTTAAAAATTTGTTATCTTCATTAAAAATAGGGAAAGATGCTCGAAGTAAATAGAAGTGATTTTTTAATCAAGCCATTTCTTAAAAGAGATAATTTTAGAGCTTTCTATCAAATTATTTCTACCATAATCCCAATAATTTCTATTTGGTTAATTGTTTATCAAATAATAAATCATCCTTTTTCATTATTAATAAAAGGATTCTTATTAATACCTATTATTTGTCTTCTAACGCTATTCTCTTCTAGAACATTCTCATTAATGCATGATTGCGGTCATAATTCTCTTTTTACTCAACGTAAATTAAACCACTTTTTTGGATTTTTACTTGGTTTGGTAAATGGTATTCCACAGAAATCATGGTCAATTGATCATGCATTTCATCATAGAAATAATGGGAATTGGGAAATTTACAAGGGGCCGATAGATGTTTTAAGTCTTGAAGATTATAATTCTCTTTCAAAAAGAGAACAAATATTTTATAAATTAAGTCGAAATTGGATAATGCTTTTCCCTGGTGGCTTTTATTACTTAGTTTTAAAACCTAGATTAGGACTAATTATTATTATTTTTAATTTCACTAAAGATATATTGGAAGAGACTTTTATCAAAATAAATAACAGAGAGATTTCTAAACTTATATGTATTAATTCAAGAGTTAAGCCACCTTTTTCTGATTATGGAGATAATTTTAGTGAACTATTTGAATTAATAATAAATAACATAGTAGTAATAATAGGTTGGATTTTTATGTGCAAATGGTTTGGGTTAGTTTTTTTCTTATCATTTTATTCGATAGTTTTAACCCTATCAGCAGCCATTTTAATATGTGTTTTTTTCGTCCAACATAACTATAAAAATGCATATGCTAAAAATACAAAAAATTGGAATATTGTCGATGGAGCTATTCTGGGTAGTAGTAATTTAGATATCCCTAATTGGCTAAATTGGTTTTTAGCAGACATCTCCTTCCACAGCATTCATCATCTCTCTGAAAGAATACCAAATTACAACTTAAGAGCTTGTCATAAAGCTAATATTCATTTGCTTCAGCAATCAAAATTCTTAAAATTAAGTGATTTTCCAAACTGCTTCAAATATATTATTTGGGATAGTCAGAATGAAAATTTAATCCAAATAGGTTAATACCTAATTAAACCTTCTTCTGAATTTCCTCTTAAGAGGAATACTACTATATGCATGTGTTCCAATAGATGGGGGCAAATCATTCTTTAGAGGATGCATAAAAGCATTTGCCATACTCTCTAACATTTTCGAAAGCCAATTAATTACTAATTTCATTTGAAAACCTAAAGGTGTACTTTATTATCATCTAACTAAATTATTCAAAAGTAAATCAGTCTTTATGCTGATTTTTTAAAGCTTGTTTTATTAAAATCTAAATATATAAGAAATTAAAGATTTTAATAAATTTAAGTTAGAAAAACTTAATTCAACTAATCAAAATTATTATTTACAATATTTCATAAAGAATATTTCTCCCTTTCTTAAAGTAAAAATAGTGGAATTCTTATTTAGTAAATAATACTTATTTTTTTCTAATTCACTTAATAAAGTAAATTTTTAGCCACAATTTCATGCTATATCTCTATTCCAAATAAATCTATCAAATTCATGAATGATTCAGTTTTTTCTACTAACCAGAATACAGAAATAGATTCTATTAATTCATATTTTGAATGTATTACAGAATGCAGTATTATCGATGGTCATCAAGAATGTATTACTCGTTGTGTGGAAATTCATTTAAAGGGAGGGAATCAAAATGAATAAAAAAAATATTCCACAAAGGAAAACAACTTTAAAGTGGAACGCTAATGGAGAGCTTTCGGAAGTTGATATGTTAAGAATTTTAGAAAATATATCATCCAGTGATCTTAATCAATGCGAATTGACCTGCGATTATGATCAAGTTTAAAGATTATCAATACTAAAACTTTTAAAAATCAGTAAATCATTAATTACCTAAATAAATTCAAACCAAATATCTAAAAATAATTATTTATGTTATTAATTTCAAAATAAAAAATAATTTCTATTTAAATGTATTTAAAAATACATTAAGTAAGATGAGATTTCAAAATTCCCTTTCTTATGAATTATTAATTATGCTTATTAAAAGGCAGTTAATGTGATTGTTGCACGATAAAAATACTTTACTTTTGAAGATATTTAATTAAGATTAATAATCTTTTTTTTTCAGACCTTTAACTATAATTATGAATAATTAATTTTTGAAGTCCTACCTTTTTTCAAAATTGTTTTACTAATTTCTTTTTTTGTTGTTTCAATCTGTTTTACTATACCTGAATTGCCATGAGTCGGACAATAATAGGTCATTAGCATCCATTTTTTTTCTTCATCCATGAAAGAAACCACTCCTTATAGGTAATCTACTTGTGTAATTAATTAGGATAAATTTATGAAAAAATTGATTTTTTTAATCTTTTTTTCTTTTTTGCTTAACAAAATATTATATAGATTTTTTGAAGCAAATCTCACTAATAGATATAAATACGGATGACTTTAAAAAAAAATCCTGCTATTTATTAATAAATTCAAAATTATTTCATGTCTTTAGAATCTATATTGATGGTAGTAGCGCCAATCTGCCTTTTCACTGTAGGAGTAATTATTTTACCTATTTTAGTAAAACCTCGTAAACAATCAGCTCTATCAAAGAGGTATATAAGGGGTCTTTAAATTAAATAAGCTTCGAGGAATAAGAAAAACACGCCTTGTAAAAAACTTTTTTTTATGGATAAAATAAGAGCTTTGGATAAAAGAATAAAGTCAAAAAAGTGCTGCTCAAATTAATTTTAATGCAGATAATATTTGGCTTTTATAAATTCTATTTACAAAGACAAACTATAAATTATTTCCATAAAAAGATGCTGTGATAGATAATAGAATATGTAAATTAATTTTTATTTAACTAAATTCTTACCTAACAAAAATTTGAGTAATATAAAATTTTCAGGTCTTAAAGGCCAAGCGCTTGCAATAGAGAAAAAAGATATTCCAAGCATAAAGGAATTTCAGGATGTTATCCCAGATCACTATTTAAAGTGCAATACCAAAACTTCTTTAAGGTATCTTTTACAATCAGCATTAATTCAATCATTGGTAGTTGCAATAGGATTATCTATTCCATTTACAACAAAAATGATCCCAATTTGGATCATTTACTCATTACTATCAGGTACCACTGCGATGGGATTCTGGGTTATTGCCCATGAATGTGGACATGGAGCATTCTCTAAAAACAAGACTTTGGAAACTATAACTGGATATTTACTGCATTCATTACTACTAGTTCCTTATTTTTCTTGGCAGCGTTCTCATGCAGTGCATCATCGATTCACAAATAATGTAACCAATGGTGAAACTCACGTTCCTTTAGTCATTGAGGGGAATGGAGTTACAGAGAAGGTTGGAGGAGAAAAAGAATTGCATTTTTCAAATTCAATAGGTAAGAAAAATTACGGAATTCTTCAACTTGTTTTGCATCTAATATTTGGCTGGCCTGCTTATTTACTTACAGGGAGTACAGGGGGGGTTAAATATGGAACTTCAAATCATTTCTGGCCAATCAAACCATTTTCCCAAGCATTATGGCCATCAATATGGACTAAGAAAGTTTGGATATCAGATATTGGTGTAGCTTTAACATTATTGAGTATTTCTTTATTTGTTTTTAAGTATGGATTATTTCCAGTAATTGCAATATATATTGGTCCTTTATTAGTAGTTAATAGTTGGTTAGTAGTATATACATGGCTTCATCATACAGATTCAGATGTGCCTCATCTTTCAAATACGGAATTTTCTTTTATGAGAGGAGCATTTCTATCTATTGATAGGCCTTACGGGAAAATCCTTAATTTTCTTCATCATAATATAGGTTCGAGCCATGTCGTTCATCACGTCTGTCCAACGATTCCTCATTATCATGCTAAAAAGGCTACTATCTTGATAAAAAAAACTTTTAAAAAAGCGTATCTTTTTAATCCTGATCCCATACCCAAAGCCATTTGGAACATTGCTTGCAATTGCGTTGCCGTTAAGTCAGATAGCAAAGAAGGGAGATATATCTGGCAATCTACATACAATAAAAGAAGATAAACAAATAATTTTTTTTATCACATTAATTTACTCAAATCTGAAAATAATATTAAATAATTAGGATTATTATATTTTTCATCTTAAATAGTTAATTGTTTGGCAAAATCATTATGAGCGGAGACAATTTGCATGGTAATCAGCCTATAAAATTTTATTCAGAAAAAATAACTCTTACAAAAGTGGAATTATTAGAAAGACAGTTGAGTTTAGGAGAAAAAATTTCAGATTTAGATGAAAAGCATAAAGAATGGAGCAGAAAACTCACAGGTTAATTAATTATAAAATGCTCTTTTATTATTAATATTTTAATTGCACTTTTTAAGAAACTTTTCTGTAAATTATTAAAAAATTGTTTACCGGCATACTAATAATATTTTCTTGAAGAAAATTATTTTTTTCACCTTCATAACTAACGTCGTCAAGATTTCTAATACCCCAAAGATCATTTTTTAGTTTTATTGAATTATCAAAAAAATAATTACTTTGACTTGTATGCTTATTACCAATTTTAAATGGCCCATATAATATCAAGAATTGTCCCTTCTTAAGTAATTTTCCTGACTCCCTAAATAGAGCTATAGTAGAAGTCCATTGTGCTACATGAATCATATTTATAGAAACTATACCTTGCAAGGAATTTTCTAAATTCAGTGAGATTTTCCAGGGAATTTTTTCTACATCAAGAGCAAGAGGTTGGGGCATTTTCTTATTTAATTCTTCATACTCAATCCAAGAACTTATACTTTTTCTATTTAATAAATCTGGATCACTTGTTTGCCAAATTATTTCAGGAAAGCGTTTTTGAAAAAAAACTCCATGCTCACCACTACCACTTCCAATTTCCAATATTGAACCATTTTTTTTTATAATTTTGGACAGTACATCACCAATGCAGGCTCTATTTCTTTTAGTCGCGGAAAAGAAAAGTCTATTATCCAAAACAAACGGACTTGGGGAATATAGTAAAAATAATTATTCTAAAATCCTCTTTATTTAACTTTTCTCAATTTCGGAGTCTTAAAAAACATTATTTTAAGGCTAAAGAATAATATTAAAATTGTAAGACCCGGCAAGAAATAAAGTATTAAATCTGAAGTTATTAGAGAAGGAATTCTTGCAAAAATCAAATGCATGTAATAAGTAGAAAATGACATTAGTCTTTTTATATCTAATGTATTAATAGCAATTATTTTGCTTCTAAAAACTACTTTTTCTAAAAAACAAAGAATTCTTACTAAAAAGAGTCAGCCTGTATCCCTACTAGCTGACTCATATTTATATATTAATTACAATTGCCACTAAATGAGGATTTACTCCTTAAAAGAAAAAGCCTCTAGTTTATATTTTTTTTATTTAAAATTCAAAGAATAAATACACAAAATCATCTCGCCAAAACAGTATATTCCGATACATTTTCGTCACATATCTTGTATTATTAGGACTTTTTAAGTATTTTTTATATAATTTTCTTTACATAAATAAACAAATATGTTATATTTGTTAACAATTAATTTAAACACAATGACCCCAGAAGCAGAACGTTTTAACGGCTGGGCAGCAATGTTAGGTTTCGTCGCAGCAGTTGGTGCTTATGTAACAACAGGCCAAATTATTCCAGGTTGGTTCTAATGAAAAATAATGAATCAAAGATCGTAGAAAAAGAAAAAATCGTAGCTGAAAAGCTAAATGGGAGATTTGCTATGTTAGGTTTCATAGCTTTAATCGGAGCTTATTTAACAACTGGTCAAATAATTCCAGGTTTTATTTAAGGAAACAATTTAAATTTATTTAAAGAACCTAATTTATTTTTAAATTAGGTTTTTTTATAATATATATTTAATTTTCAGAGTTAGTTCAGTTTGAATATTCTTATATTATTTATAAATAATATACAAAAATCAGTATAAAAACTCTAACCCAAAAACTAAGATGGGAGTTAAATTGAATTTATTGATTTGAGTTAAATTAAATGATGAACCTAGGTTTGGAAATAATTTTTTGGATAATTTTACTAATTTACATTGGTACAAGACTAACTCAAATAAAGAAAGGTTATAAACAGCAATATTAAAAAAAGAAATTTCCAAAACTAAGCTTAACGAAAAATGCAGAATTATTAAATTTAAGTAGAAAAATAACAAAAGAGAACACAGCTAATTACATCGCTATTATTCTGTAAAACTTAAATTTATTTTATAAATCATGCTAAATTAACGTAGTTAATTTATGGATTTCATGAGAGTAAAGCTTGAACCTGAGACAGCATTCATTGGCAAAAAATTTGCATATTTATTTATTGGAGTAATTTTTAGTCTTAATGTAATAACTTTTATTTGGTTTTTTTTATTTTCAAAATTGAATTGAATTTCCACAATATGATTTTTCAGTTCATTAAATTTATTTTTAATTGAATAGCTATGAAATAATTATTTTCTACTTTTAAGAGGAAGAGTTTATAAAATCAATAAAAAAGTTATTAAAAAATTCCTGGTATTATGTTTCCAGTCGTAACATAAGCACCTATTAGTGCAACGAAACCAATCATAGCCCATCTACCGTTTACTTTTTCTGCATTTTGAGGATACCCATCGTAAGAAACAGATTCATCAATATAAGGTCTAGTTTCGGATGGGAACATATTTTGTCTGCCACCTGATTCTGTTGTAACTCCTGAATTTGACATTTATAAATCTTAATTGTTAATTAAAGTAACATAAATATTAATTTATGTAAACCAAAAGGTCAAAAATATTAATTAGGAAGCACTTATTAATCAATATGTAACATTTTTGTCTATAAATTGACTGCTTGAACAGAATTTAATTAAATTGCTTCTCTTAACCATTTTTTTTTGGATGAATTACCTAAAATAAGCATTTATACTCACAGTAAGTAATTTTACTTATTAAAATATAATTAGCATTTAGGAAGTGCTTAGCTGGTTAACTTCAGAACGTTTGAATTTAACTAGGTCGTCATGAGCTTGCCTGTGGGATACTTGCAAGCTCTTTCAATTTTAAAAGAAAGCAAATAAACTAAATAACTAAATAATCTTTTACCTATTGAGTAAAATCCTAAAGAGGTGAAACTAATGTCAAAAATTTATTTATTTGCTAAATAGAAAATAGATCAAACAAAATGTATGTCTTTAGATTTTATTCTCATTCCTTCTTGTATTTTTATTATCCTTTTTCTTTTAAATCGAGAAAATATGATCTACAAAAAAAATCAAAAGGTTAAGTAATTACATTAATATAAAAGATGATTAATACAAGAGATCGAACAAATTTATTTTTTATCTATAAATAATAGATTTTTCAAAATATCTAGTTTAATATTATTTTTAAATTTTAGAGGGCTTATAAAAGACAATAGGTTTACTTGTTTCTTAAAATTAATTTATCCCAAAATAATCTAGAATTATTAATTTGTTCTAATTTTTGTTGGCAGTGTAAGCATTTACATTCGTTTATAAATTTTTTATTTTTCATGCCTTTCATCTTTCTTTTAAGAAACCAAATTTTTTGTTTTACTGCAAGTAGTAAAAAAATATTCTTCTTATCCAACGTTGATATTGGTTTCTAAAACATTGATATTTTATAATGCAAGAATAGTACGTATAAATTAAATAAAATCCTTTTGAAACTTTTAAATCAATTACTAATTAAAAAAACTATTAATAAAATAATTACTCCTTGGTATTCAATACCTTTAATAGATAGATGGTTATTAGGTCAAATTATACCTCCAATGATATTTGCAATTTCTGCTTTTACTGTTATTTCATTATCTGTTGGGGTAATGTTCGATCTGATAAGGAAAATTGTTGAATTTGGTTTGCCTTTATTTTTAGCTTTAAAAGTTCTTTTTTTTAGTTTACCCAGTTTTTTAGTCTTATCATTCCCTATGGCAGTTTTACTTTCGACATTATTAGCCTATGGGAAATTATCAAGCAATTCTGAATTACTGGCATTGAAATCTTTGGGTATAAAAACTTCAAGAATTATTTCTCCAGCTATTGCTCTTTCAATATTTATGACAGGATTAACTTTCTACTTTAACGATAATTTAGTTCCTGCAAGTAATAAAATGGCAGAAACGACATTAAGAGCGGGAATAGGAAGTTCTTTTAGCGGCGAACAAGGGAAAGATAATATTATGTTTTCAAGATATGGATCTAGGATAAATGCATCAAATAAAAAACCAACAAAAATTAATACTTTTCTTACTCATATATTTTATGCTTCATGGTATGAAAACAACATTATGGAGGGTGTAACAGTATTAGATTTTTCCAGAGAAGATTTTCAACAAATATTAAAGGCAAAGACTGGAAGATTTGACAAAAAAAACTCTTCTTGGATATTTAATGAAGGGAGTATTGTCTCAATTGCTCCAAGCGGAGAAACTACAAATATTCAATTTAAACAATACACATATCCATTTGTGGAAGGGCCTATGGAGCTAGCAAAAGTTCCGAAAGATGCCACTGAAATGACGTTAAAGCAGGCTATAAAAGCAGAAAAGATTTATAAAAAAACTGGCAACTTGAAGGAGGTAAGAAGAATTAAAGTCCGCATTCAAGAAAAATTTACTCTACCTTTTGCATGCTTGGTATTTGGTTTAATAGGAAGCAGTCTGGGATCTAAATCTAATTTAAGATCTTCAAAAAGTCAGGGATTTGGATTGAGCGTGATTCTTATATTAATTTATTATGTACTGTCATTTATATTTAGTTCATTCGGAGTAAAAGGTATTTTACCTCCAATTTTTGCTGCATGGTTACCTGTCTTAATTTCTCTAGGAGGCGGGATTTATTTATTTAGAAAATCGAGTTCATTTTAATATTTTAAGAACATAAATAAGAATATAATTATTTAGCAAATTTATTTTATTTCCCATCTATTTTTTGATATCCATACCAATCAGGATGATTATTTTCTTCAAAATAATTATTATCTGGGATTAATTCTATTTCCCAATTATCTATTTTTTTTATTATTTCACAATCATCACAACTAAATAACATATCTAGATAAGCAATATCATCTTTATGCTTTTTTTCACAGCCAATAAGCCATTTAGATTTAGCTCTATTTTTTGCATCTAATTTATTCGAAGCTATAACTAATCCAAACTCATGTTTTTCTTGCATAGAGCTTGGATCGTAGCCTCCAATATTGACAAACCATAAATTTTTTTGATGCTTGGATATATTAATTAATTGCTTTTTTTTATTTTTATAATTTACAGAATTTTTTAAATTTATCTTATGGCCATCTATATATTTTATTTTTTTATAACTATCAATATGCAAACCTTTAAGAGACCCAAACCAATCCTTTCTTAAAGTATCGTATGTATCCTCAATTTCAGAACCTACCACCCACCTCACATCATGTAACTCAATATTAGCTTTATTTGCTCTGCCTCCAAGAACAACCAAATAAAGAAATTTTTTTTCTGATGTTTGCACTTTTAATAAATAAGTTCTGCTGAGACTTTAATTTAAATTAGCTAGATTTACCTTGCAAATCATTTTTCTTTAAAGCAGAGATTTCCTTAATTAAACCAACCTTTTTTCTTTGCTTTAACTTTTGGTGAAGTCTGATTTTTGGGCTCATCATCTGATCTTCCCTTAATAATCATTAAGGGGACAATTGCCCATAGGGCTAAAAATAATGTCCAGAATAGATAAATGTTCATAAAATTAAAATCAACAAAATTTATACTAAAGTTAATTATTTAATATCCGCGAGTTTCTTTTTAAAGTTCTAATTTAAATGTATAATGATATTTTTTATTTAATTAAAGCTAAATAAAGTATTTCAACAAATTTTATTAAAGTAATAAAAGTACCTACAAAATTATAATTAGTAAAAATTAGACTTTTATTATTAATCAATTAACAATATTTTCACTTAACATGATGACCTCCGCTTTGCTAAAGAATATGTGGAGTGCATATTTATGAAGACAAGATAAAAAACTATTCGTGAATGATATTAAATTAAGATTATTCTTTTCTGAAATTTCTTTAGCAAGATTTCCAATGAATGAAAAAATGTTAATTGTGTCATAAGCCAGATAAAATTCATTACAGGGTGGAATCTATAATTCATACGGAATGGATTTTTTCTTGTAAAGAATGTTGGAATATTATTTCTAAAAATAAAGATTATTCCTATGGTCACAAATGAAAGTCCAAATGATCAATTATCCAGAAACTAACTAAAAAACTAAAACTAATGAAATTACTATAAGCTTTTAATTTTGTAAAATTACCTTAAATAAGGCATTGACAATTAATGATGATTTATAAACATGATTTATAAAATTTACCAACAATAATAACTTCTTTCTTTTTATTTAATTTATCTTTTTATTGTACTTTTTTATAATATAATTTTGTCTTATTTTGCCAAACCCAACTTTATAGTCTATGACGAATGGTTTGATGACGATTTAGAAAAAACCAAACTTGATGTTAAAAATAAAAAAATAAAGTCTATTTCAAATATACATGATTTTTTTTATGAGCAATCCAATTACAAAATTGGGGGCTCTGAAAATAACTTTAAATCAGAAATAAAAGTAAATAAAAAAGAACTAATTACTAATAATTTTCTTAAAAAAACTTCAGAAAAATATACTTTATTATCAAATAAGAAATTTCGGTTCTTAGAAAAACTTACCAAAAGCAAACTTAAATTTAATATCGCAAAAAAATTAATTTATTCTTTATCAATTTTTAGCTTTCTATTCATTTTTGTATTTCTATTATTTTTTATTTCACACTCTAGAAAAAATGAATCAAAAATAACAAATGAATCATTAATACTAGAAAAAAATTTTTAATTTTCTAAAAAAGATCATTAATATCTTTTTTTATAGATTTATATTCTGAATTAATATCTTTAATTAAATCATTGACCTCTTTTTTCATGTCCTTATATTGATTAATTCTTTGTTTGCTTTTCTCATAGAAAATAGATTGAAAGGTTCCAGGATTTACCTCCTCAATCCAATATCCTGCCAAACAATACAACTTATTAGGCACAACAGTAATAATAAAATATTTTTTGGAAGTTTTGTATTGATTAATCATCTTATTAACTAAGGCACCTTTAGTTTTTTTTGTACTAAACAAAGTAATATCTTTCGCAAAAGTCTTATACTTCTTTGAAACATTTTTACTTTTTTCTACTGAATTTCTATAAAGTATCTTTTCAAGAGAATAACAATAATCAATTAAATTAGTATTTTCTTTTTTTGAAGGATAAATAGTTATTAAAGAACTAAGAAATAAAAAAAAAGTTAAAAGTAAATTCTTAAACATTTTAATTCAAGTTAAATCTATTATTGCATGAAAATAAATATACACCTTAGAAAGTACTCTTAATTCTCTATTAAAGATTCACATTAATTAAAAATACTTCTATTAATTTAAGCTCAACCTTTTTGAGGAAAATCTAAAATTTTTAATAACTAATTAAGTATTTATTTATCAAATAAAATTTTTTCTTATAGTAAAATTATGAAAAATTCAATTTTCAAAAATAAAAGTATCAAATACTTCTTAGATTTTTTTTCAAGAATAGCAATTTCTTCAATATTCATCTCAGCCATACCAGGCAAAATAAATGGGTTTAAAAAACAGTTGAATATATTTCATCAAAAGGAATTCCTGATCAAATTGCATCTGTACTCCTAGTAGGAGCAATTATATGCCTTATCTTGGGCTCTGGATTTTTTATCTTTGGAGGAAATCAAAAGATTGGTTCATTTTTTTTTATTCCTTTTTCTTATTCCAACAACAATAATATTTCATATGTTCCCTTTCCATCAAAGAGCGGTGCTTATGAATCTTGGATTGATAGGTGGATTAATTATTACTGCCTTGAGGGAACCGATATAAATACCTTAATTAAATAAACCTAAATATTTTTTTTATTTTTTCTCCCTTAATTCTGGGAAGGAATTTGCAATATGAATTAATTCAAAAACCTCTTTACTATCATATTTTTTATTAGGAATTCCGCTCCCTACTTCTATGCCCATCGCTTTCATCTTCATTAAGATCAATTCTTGTCTTTCAATACTAGACATAGCCTTAAATTGTTTTATTCGTTCTTCTTTATTCACTAGATCTTTATTTAATTAAATTTTATTGTGAAGTTAATATCATTTAGCGATTCATTATATAAGTAAGAAAGCCAGTAAATGTAAGTAATTTAAATCCTATAAAGAAAGGCAAATATTTTTTGACCTTTTTGCCAACAGGTAATAACTTGTTTAATGAATTCACTATAGTTTCCATTACAAATCTATTTAATTTAACTATTCTAACGAATTTTCTTTAAATTACGTCTGTTACTATTTGTACATTTGAAATAGTAGTTCTAAAATTGAAGGAATAGTATATCCCCTATTTCTTTATGAATGATAAAGAAAAAATAATTTCATTATTAAATGAGTTTGCTAACCCAAAAAGAATGGCTTCATTTTTTGTTAACAATGCATCTCCAGATTTTTTATTCATAAGACCAAGTGGTAATCCCATAGATGCAGAGGGATTTAAACAAATGATTTCTGGGGATGTAGTTCAAGAAAAGGCGGAAATTACCAAAATTCATCGATTCGAATTTTTAAGTGAAAATATAGTAATGTGCATTTTCACACTAGGTTCAAAATTCACCTATAAAGGGGAACCTAATGATGACTTGCCAACAGTTACTTCTATTTTTAAAAAAGTGGATAATGTTTGGAAAATTTATTGGATGCAAAGATCTACAGGAAATTCAGATTTATCTTTATGGGATTAGCAAAGTTAATATCCCTATTAATGGTAATACTTCTTGTAGGTAGCTCTTTTTTTGGTTTAATTATTTATTTTATAAAATAAAATGAAAAAAAATAACGAATACCTAATATTTATTTCTTATATTTAAAAAAAATAATTAGTTCTTTTTTGCTAAATAATTTAATTTTCAAGTAAAAATGTACACTTTAGAAAGACTAACACCTATATCTAAAGCTAAAAAAGCAATTAGTATCTTACTCATTTTTTAGAACTCTCAACTATTTTTTTGTAAAGTTCTTCAGAAATAGGTTGCATAAACTTTAAAAAATATAATTTCAAATTAGTCTTTTCTAATTTAGTTTCTCGTTACGAAATATACGAATAAATAACTTTTTAAATAGGCAAAAAATATCTTCTCCATAAGTTTTTCTTATAAGTTATGGATAAATACTCAGTTAAAAATAACTTCAATAAATTCCAAAACTTTTTAAAAAAATAATTTAATGAGTAATAAAATTAGCTAATATTTTTTAAGTATAATTTCTATTCTGATAAAAAAGCAATAATAACAAAACACATATTTATTAGAAATACGTCTAAAGGCTTAAGTAATAAAAATCTCTAAATTAATTAATAGCAAGAATTTTGGTGTGCCAATTTATATAGACCACAAATATTCAAAGACTGATTGGATAGATTTATTAAGAGTGAGTTAATTATCTCTTTCTATTCTACAAAAAACCTCATGTATAAGATTTCTTTTTTGGTAATTTAATACGTTCATTCTCTTGTCTAGTATGGCAAAAGGAGAAGTAATAAATTTCATAGCACCTCTTAAATAAATTTTCATTAGATATCTAAAAAAATTTAGACATCTTATTTTAAGTATCTAGATCCTCTATAAATAAGATTTATTGCCTTTTCTTCTTGTTTTCTACAATATACGAAAGACTTTCCATTGAAATACATGTTTACCATGATGCAGCTCCTGAACTTGCTCAAGTCCCCGTCCTATGGCTTGAGTCATACTGCGGTCTATCAGATGGTAGATCGGACGATTTTGTAGAATTTGTTACACTCTATTTATAAAGTATTTATACTTAGCTGTCAACCCTTAAGGCAAGCCATGCTTCAATTTATAGTTGAATTCTTACTCATAAACTCCCTAAAAAGGATAAAGCACAGATAACTAAGATTACCCTAAAAAAAATGAATCATAGATATTACAAAAGTCTGTTAACATCCTCATAGAATAAATAACAACTTCATATAATTAGATAATCTTGCTCTAATTAACTCTTAAAGGCTTCTTAAAAATAAAGAATTGTATTTGTGATCTAGCTCCCTTGCAGTGACATTTTTCTTTTGCTAAAAAATAAATCGGGCTAAAGTCCAATACTATCAAAAGGATTTAGTCCGCTACCTACTAAAGACTGAGGGTGTAAATTTTTTCTAAATTAATATTAATCTATGCTTTTTTGAGATAAATATCTTGATTGCTTGATAAATTTATTTTGTATATTGCTATTACAAAATTTATGAGGTTATTTGGATTAGTTGCTAAATCCTCGTGGAGAAAATTTTAGTTAATTTTTTTTACTGGTTACTAATAAGATCAGCCGAATCACATTACGGCGTATCATCGATATCAGTAGAAGTTCCATCTAATTCAATCAAAAGTTTTTCTTGATTAGAAGAAGTTATTTATTTGCAGGTTTTAATATTTAAATTAATAGCTTACTAAATATTGAATAACTTATTTAAGTTCAATTGATTATTTATATCTATTGCAAATAAAAATGAGGTTGTTAATCTGACACTTAAAGAGGATACTTAATTTCTTAAACTGATGCAATTTAATCATTTTAATTCCAACCTAGATGACGGCCTCATGTCAATAGAAGATTTAAGGGCTTTACGTCTTCGAAAACAGAAAATAGAAAGTGACAAAAAAGCCAGAAAATATATCCTGGAGATAAATCAAAGATATAGAAAAATGAGCTCCTACAAAAGTAATTACTTTTTAAGGAATATGAACCCTTTTAAAAAGGCCGCTTAAATTTTTAATTTTGCTTTTGTTAATTTGTTTAACTTTGCATCTTTCAGAGTAAAATTTTAATGGTGTTTCTTTGGAAGAGTTTCACCAAGAGGGGGTCATTTTTGACCCCTTTTCCCGGATTTATTGTTTTAATTGAAAGTCGTTCTAAAATTAGAGGGATAAACTCCCTCTTTTTTAAATGGTTAATAGATTTATTGCTGAAAAGATAATGACTCTTCTTATTTTTCTTATCAGCTGATGAATATCTCGCCACACCTAATAATTGATGCTGTGATACTTACTGCTGCCCTTACAATAACTTTGGTATTAAGAGCTAAAAGTAATGCTGCGAGAAACGAAAAAGAAAGTAAATGATTACTTTAAAGAAGAACAAGAATTGAAGAAAATTAAATTATTTAAAATTTGGAACTTTCTTATTTATGGAAGTACTATTGCTATTGGATTTTTCTTAGTTTATTTATATTCCAATTATATCTTTATAAATAAATGAAGTATATTTATGGCATAGGAATTCAATATGGAATACTGAGTCTTTTATTGCTTGATCAGTTTGCTTACATTACTTTTAAAATTAATCGCTGATTTAATTTTTATGTCCTCTTCAATGAAAGATTTCTTGGATAAATTTTTTGAGTTATGTAGAGAATATCAACAAGAAATTCCACCTCAAAAGATGGCTGAGGTTTTAAGAGAATACGCAGATAGATTAGATGGATGAGGAATACTGGGATATCTGATAAAGAATATAAAGAATATAAAGAATATAAAGTATCATAATTTTCTAAAACTTTATCCAAATTTTTCATAAGCTTACTATCGATCGATAAAAACTTAAAAACTACCCAAATCCTCATTTATGTATTTAGGCGGTAAT
Organism: Prochlorococcus sp. AG-418-F16; assembly: GCA_003214235.1. GTDB lineage: Bacteria > Cyanobacteriota > Cyanobacteriia > PCC-6307 > Cyanobiaceae > Prochlorococcus_A. The sequence continues at coordinate 40,604 of QCLW01000002.1, read as the reverse complement.
GAAAGAAAAAACGCTTACTACTTGCACCACTTTTTAATGTTAGAGTCCTGAGAATTTATTTTTAATTTAATGTCTAAAGGATTTTGGCTCGTCACTACTACAGTTACAAATCCATCTTTTGCTAAATATATTTAAGCATTTCAACCTTGGATAGATTCAGTAGATGGTTCTGTTTTTGCAAAAGATCTAGATGATCAAACTGTAGAAGGAAAGGGTGGAAAATTATCAGTAATTATTGAGTTCACATCAAAGCAAGCTGCTATTGATGCTTTCAATAGTTCTGCATATCAGAAACTAAGCAAGTTAAGATGGGCTAACTATACCGATACAAATATCACAATCATTGTTGGTGGTGTGACTCGTTAAAACTAATTTTATAAAAATTAGTTTATGAGAATTGTTTGAGATCCATCTTTATTATCTGTTACGGTTATTTTTTTATCTGGGAATGACTTAGATAATAATCTTTTCAATTTTGAATCTTCATCAGAAATTATATTTTTCGAAACTTCTGAATTATCTTTACAATTTTTATCAACATATAATTCTCTATCATTATTAATTTGGTTTTCAATTAAAGCTTTCTTTTGATATTTAAGTATTAAGTCAACCAATAATGCTTTGTTTTTTCGACTATACAAAGGGATCAATAATTTCTTTGCTTCTTGCCTTAATATTCTGACGGTTAGTTTAAGTAGCTGATCTTTTTTGTTTTCGTTATTATCCAATTGATTTTAATCATTATATTCAAAACTGATAAAGAAGATAGTATGAAAGTTCTGGATAATGCAATGTACTAATTACTTATTTAATAATTAAAAGTCGATATATTCTTACTAAAACAAACTAATTTAGTTTTCTATTTTAGAGCTATAAAAAGTACACCAAAAATCAATGTTGATGATAAAAAGCCAACTCCTAATAAGGTAGCAATTATACTGGTATTTAAATAAACCTTAACCGTAGCAAGTTCATTTCCTTCTTTTTTAGCCATGATAAATTTTAATTAAATAAAGATCTTCTAAAAATATCAATTCTTACAAATAAGTTTAAGTATCTGATACAAATATTTATTTGCAATATAAATTCTTTAAATAGTTAAATAAAAAACCAGTTTTCTCATAAATATGATTTTTTTTTCTTCTTAATTCAATACCATAAGGATTTGTAAAAATAGCCAATAAGATTCTTAGAAATCTAAATAAATTACTTTTTGTTTCTGAGTACATATCAATTGGCTTGTTAAGTTTTACAAAACAATCCTGATTAATAATTTTATTTACCAGTAAGTCCTTTAAAACTTTTTTTCTTACTTCAAGAGAAAGACTACTTAAAAGCACTTGTAAGCCTTTCAATGCAGATAAATCTCCGTTTATTATTTCTCTTATAATGCTTTGAAATAATATCTCCCACTTATAAGGTTCTTTCTCAAACAGATATAAAGCCGGACTATCTTTATTAGCAATTAATAACCTATTACTTTCATCGCGATCATTTTGTTCTGAATTCCAATAAGAATATAAAGGTGAAAGATTTTCAAGCTTAGATAAATCAACCAAAAACTTAAATAATAATTTCATTGATATTATACGTAAATAAAGAAACATAATCATCAATGCCATTATGATTAATAGTTAAATGAAAAATCAATATTCTAAGTTCTTATAAATTGGGTATTTCTTTCAGGTAGTAAAAATTATTTTACTTAGTGAAAATAGTTATATAAAAATCTAATCTTTCTAAACATTGTGACTTCTTTAATTATTTTTGGAACTAGTAATTGGGTTCCTTCAGATTACCTTATATATCTTATTTTGATTATGGGGGGGCTACTAACAGCTGGCGTAGCTATGTCTGTTTTTTCATTTTACGAAGATCACTATTGGATAGATGCGAATTTTAGAAATCAACTTAGATTTCATTCTTCAAATAGGAATTTATCAAATCAAAATACTCGGGAAATCTGAACAAAATAATTAAAAAATTGCCAAAACCTTTTGTTTTTAAGTATTAATACTTATATGTTGAATTAAAGACCTATTTGTAATTAACTTTAAATAAGACTTATAAATTAAGTATGGATAAAGAACATTTAATTGATCTAATATCAAATAGTATGATTTTTGAGATCAAGGATCTAGAATCTTATGAGAACAAATTTAATACAACTAACTACTTAAACAACCTTAATATAAATCAGTTGCGAATAATTTCTAAAGAATTTATTTTGTAATTCATGTTATAAATCTTAAATCTCAGGTATAGAAAATAGATAGCAATATTGACCAAGCTAAAGAACCTCTTAAAAAGAATACAAACTTCAAGATTCAAACACTTTCTAATAAATAAGTTGTGTGCTATGTCCAATCGAGAAAACGAAAAGAAAGAAAATCACTTATTAAGCCTTTGTCTATGACAATAAACAAATAAACTAATGAAAAAACTAAACCACAAATATGCTGACTTAATGCGCGAGGCGCAAGAAGCTACTTAAAGAAAAGAAGCTGGTGGACTAATTCATAAAGCAGCAAAGTTAAAAAATAAATTCGATCGCTACCAGATGATGTAGTCTGATATTGATTGACAGTCGATCTAAAATGAGGAGCAATTAGCTACTTTTTTTTATGAATATTGAAACTACTGTTTTCACCTTTAAACTTTCAAATAAATTTGAAGAGTGGGTAAAAATCTTTGATAGTCCTGAGATAGATGCTTTTCATAAAAAAGTAGGTCTAAATCCTATCTATCGCGGCAAAAGTTTAATTGATCCTAAAGAAGTTATTGTTATTCATCAAGCTGAAGAAGGTTTAGCTAAGCATGTATTTTCAGATCCAGAAACAATAAAGAACATCGAAGCGGGAGGTCATATATATAGCACAACAAAAATCACAAGTTGGGTCTCAGACTAAATGAAACTCTTAGCATTTGCATCCCTCTTTTTTTTAATACCTTTCGAATCTTTTGCTGATGAAAGGCACAGAGCAATCGAGTATCAAGCCATAAATATTGTTATCCAAAAATATGGAAAAGGTTTAGAAAATCGATTAAAAGGAACTGGAGTAAAACCCCGTTATCGAAGTTGGTATGAAAATGATTGTTTTGTAAGCATTGCTGCTGGCACTTACCAAGCAAGTACTTGGTCTGCTATGGAGTGGTTTAGCGTTAACGTCTGTTCTAATTCTGCTAATATAATGGAAAGCGAATAAAGGGAATGAAACGCGTACTATTTGAAACTCTATAAGTTTAATTTAAATTATTTTCAAATTCAGGTCTAATTTTAATAAGTTTTGAGATCTCTATTTCAAGTTCCTCTTCGGAATTAAAACCTAGAACATCGTAAGTTTCTAAACCTAATAAAGTTTCTTTTCTTAAAGTTATTTCCATAATCATGTAAATTAATAACTTAATACTAGATTTTTATTATTTAAAGAAAATACTTAGTTTTTAATTCAACACCTTCATACCATTTTAATAATTAACAGTCTACGAAGAATAATAAGATGAGAATCTTCTTTTCTTTATGGAAGCTCAAAGATTTAATTTAACTCAAGGAATGGATTTGTAAATTTTGAAGAAATTAAAATTGCCGCCTAATTATGTTTTAAATCTAATTATTTATTTAACTAAATCTAGCAATAGTATTAGTTATTAAAGCCTTAATCATTAAAGAAGCAAAAAAACTTACAAGCTCTTTTCCAATAAAAAATTGCTAGTGCCACTTCTTACTATAATAAATAGATAATTTGATGGAGAATAACTTCAGATCCTAAGAAGTTAACCAAACTTTATTTAATTAGAGCAGTTCTTTTATCCAATTTGCAGCATTTGGAACTATTTTTTAATATCGTGAATTGGATAAAACAATATTAGAAACTAAAGAACTAAGGGAATATTATAAGCTCAGTCTATTGAACTATAAGAAGACTTAGGAAACAAACTATAAGTCCAGTAATTATCGAAGCCCAATAATAAATATGAGGACTAGGAAGAGAAACGTTGAATATCCTAAAGAGGATCAATTCAAGTAAAATTAACGAAATAATTAATGTGATTTTAAAATAAATGATCAATATAATCTTAAAATTCAAATTTTTTTTAAAACTATTTATTTTTATTCCTATAATTTTTTATTTTGGCAAAAGAAGTTACATAGCTTATGACGAGGGATTTTACGCACTTCAAGCAAGGTGGATCCTAGATAAGGGTAATTGGACTATACCTTTGTGGTTTGACAACTATACATTGGATAGAACTATAGGATTGCAGTTTTTAATTGCAAAATCTCAAGATATCTTTGGAAGAAATATATTTTGGGCATATTTACCAACAACTATTGCTGCAATAGTAATGTTATTTATAACTTATAAATTACATGAAGAATTAATTGATAAAAAATATGCATTTGTATCTCCTCTCATACTTTCAACTACTTATTTGTGGTTTGATTATTCCCACTTGGCTACTCAGGATATTATTTTTTCCAGTTTAGTAACTATTGGGATATTTTCACTAGCAAAAATTAAAAGTCGGAATAACAAATTCTATATTTTACTTTTTGGAATTTGGATTGGTTTAGCTTTTATGATGAAAACTTTTCTAGTTGCTGCACCTCTAATATCTTTATTGCCATATTTATTTATCAAAAAAAACTTTTTCCTAACAAAATTTTTCTGGTTGGGATTAATAATAGGGTTTATTCCTTATTTAATTTGGACTATATCTATAGACCCATATTTAAATCAGAATATTATTTTTCATTTATTTGAGAAATTCACAAATCTCTCAAATAAAAATAACTTTTCCAATCCTTTCTATTATTATTTTTGGAACATCCCAATAACATTCTTGCCATGGAGTATTTTCTCAATAATTGGAATAATTTTTCATAGATCAGAAAATAAAGATCAGAAATTTATCCTAACTTTTTTCCCTTTAACTTTCATACTTACAATTAGCCTTTTTTCTACAAAAACCCCATACTACCCTCTACAAATCTCCTCAATATTGACTCTAAATAGTTTTTTAGGTATCAAATATTTATTTAACTCTAAACGTTATAAGTCAATTTTTATTTTTATAACTTCAAAAATAATTCCACTATTTTTAATTTCTATAGCTTGCTTATACTATTTTTTCTTTAAGAACATCACTAGTCTTAACTTTAAGGAAAATACATATCTGTTTATAGGATTGATTTTGTTTGGATTAAGTTGGTCATTTATAGAGAAGAAAAATAATTTCAAAAATGTTTTAATAATTCTTATAATTGGTCCTTATCTACTTACTTCATTTCTCCTAGGATCAGGATTATTCACTGATAGATCAAGAGAATTAAGAGAAACTATGGAATACGTTTCATCTCTCGATATTGTCAAAAATCAAACTATTAAAATTGATAAAAGTGGGCTAAGTAACACAGATTCACATTCAAAAATCATCAGGATTTCTATATTAACTCCTAATCTTGGAGAAGGTGTAAATAGTATTGATGAGTTAAACCCAGGAGAATTAGCTTGGTCTAGCGAAACTTTAGATAAGAGTATTAAAGATAACCCTTACGAGATTTTATATAAACATAATAATTTAAAACCCTGGAGATTGATATTAAGAAGATGATTTACCTATAATATGATTTGTTTTATAAACTATATAGTTTAATGAAGTCTTTTAAAACTTGGAATTTAACAAATAATCAACTCCACGAATTATTCAAAGATAAAAACAAATTTATTTCCATAAAAGTAAGAGGTAACACTTGGGAACCATTTACAAGATGGTTAAGATTAGATTCCAGAATTTTTAAAAAGACCACAAATAGACCAAGAATTACATTATGTGATATCGAATCTTTAGCAGAAATTTATAACTATAGGTCCATAAGATGGAAAGCAAAAAAATTAACTCCTTTACCAACACAAATATTCCCCCAAACATTAAAAAATATTTTTCGTAAATTACCAATAATCAAACATTTAGCTTATGAACTTGAGATATCTTTTTATAGATATATTGAAAATAATTCTGAGCAATTAATTTCGATAATTATTCCTGCTAGAAATGAAGAAGGCAATAAGGAACTTTTAATACAAGCACTAAATAAATTCAAAGAAATGTCTAGTAACCTTGAAATTATTTTTGTCGAAGGTAATAGCAGGGATAATACTTACACTATGCTAGAAGATTTAAAAGCAGATTTCTCTAATTATTTAAAAATTTTCCTTTTAAAACAAAGTGGTAAAGGCAAGAAGAATGCAGTTGTTGAGGGCTGCAATATTTCTTCAGGGGGAACACTTGCGATAGTAGATAGTGACTTTACCGTAGATATTGACGATAGTATCGCAGCAATAATGGAGTCAAAAAAAAATGAAAACATACTAATTAATTGCTCTCGTACAACTTTTCCCATGGAAAAAAATGCAATGCGATGGGCAAATTATATTGGCAATAGATGTTTTGCAATATTGATATCAATCCTTATTAATAAGCAAGTATCTGATTCTCTTTGTGGAACAAAAGTATTTTCAAGAAAGTTTTTTAATCTTATGAAGAAAAATGGAAGTTGGGATTCAAAATCTGATCCATTTGGTGATTTTACAATCATCTTTGAAGCCGCTAATAACAACATAAAAATACTTAATTATCCAGTTAGGTACTACGCCAGAAAATCAGGTGCTCCAAATATATCAAGGTGGATTGATGGCTTGAAACTTCTCAAAGTATGTCTCATTTATTTAGTTTCAGATATTTAATTATGTCTTGATTATTTGTTGTTAAAGAAAGTTTTTCAATTTCTCTATATTTGTTTAAAGAAGTTGATTTTCAAAAATAATTTATTTGTGAAATGAAATCATTTCTTAAATGTAAAGTATTTAGATCCTAAGTAATTATTTAGCGATCCAATCAAGGCTCCAAATAACCAAGCAATTTTATAGTTATCTATTAATCTATTAAGAAATACAATTACTAATGACATTTCTATTCCTCCGAAAAAATAGATTAAGCAAAAAAAAGAAAAAGATTTTACTAAAGGTTGAGTAGAACTATTTTTGAAAATCCATGATTTTGCAAAAATAAAAGAAACTAATATTCCTATGCAATAACCAGATATAGAAGCAAATAATAAATTTTTAAAAATCAGATATAAGGCCCAATAAGATATAAAATTAAAACCTGATGCAATCACTCCGGATACAAAAAATCTAAGTATTTGCTGATAATTTCTTTTTAAAAATTTATACAATTTCAAAAGTGTTCAGTTTTTAATTTATTTAAATACAAAAAACTAATCTTGCCTATATCTAATTTATAAATAAAATAAACGACGTCCACACCTCATCCAAACCTCATAATATACTAAGAACCACTGATATAACAGAACTAACTAATGGCTAACGAACCATTTACCAGAAGTTATATTAATGAATTTCAAAAACCTATAAAAAATGTTCACGATTTTGCGAGTTAAAATAAAATAAAAAAGGGGCTTATCAAGCCCCAAATAAAAATTCAAAACGAGATTTTATTAGAAAATACCTGGCACAATTTGACCAGTAAAATAGTATGCCCCCACAAGAGCAAACATCCCAAGCATTGCTGCTTTACCGTTAAGCTTTTCAGCTTTTTCGGTCATAAATTTTTTAGCGAATTCCATAATGAGTAAATTGTATTTGATATCTATAAACTACATCATTCGAATTTTCAAATGATGTAGTTTTTCCTACCAAATTTTTATCTTTAAGAGATAAATATTTAATGGATTTTCACGAATATAGAAGATATTTGATTTCAATTTGAATCTGATTAATGTAAATCTATTAATGAAATTGATACTTTAATTTAGTAAAAAAAAAGGGAACTTCTTCTACTTGTTCAGGTCTATAGTCGCATATACCAAATTGCATACACTCTAGTTTTTTATCAATTAACTTCTTTTATGACGACTTGGTATCAATAAAAGGTATAAAAGCATTCTTTATCATATGTTTATAAGAATTTACGAAAGACATAATTAAGCTCCTTTATTGAAACTATTAATCCACTACTACTCATTTATGCAATAGGGATTACTTTGTGATTTAAAGCAAAAAATATTTTTGCTTAGATGAGTTCTCATTCCTTTTTGATAAAAATTTTGTGTTATAAAAACGCCAAAATAAATTAATAAAACGGTCAATATAAGAAGATCTAATCCTAGGTTGGTCATTTGGATAACCTCCTTTGCGCTAATAATTATTTACTATCTCTTACATATAAAAATCAATAGTGGTAATACCTAAAAAATAAGAGGGCATTTTTTTGCCCTCTTCGAGTCGTATGCACCTCACTATCCGCAAAGTCGATGAAGTACTTTTGACTCCTAAATTATTCCTACTCCTATTGAATGAGGAAAGATAGTAGTGACAACCACAATGCATTTATACTCGGGTAATAATACTCTATTAATTTCAAGTTTAAAGGAGGATAATTAAGAAGTAGAGATAAAGGAGGTTTTATGAAACTTACTACTCCGTTCACAGCTCTCAGAAATGCAACTTCAGACATATTGAGAATGCATGACTTCAATTATCAATTACCCACAAAAGACTTAAAAAAATATTTGGATCAAGAATGCATAGCGAATCCTACTAAAAATCATTTCAAAAATTTATTGTAATTAATATGGGATCTTTTTAAGTATTTTTACGCTTGATTTTTATATTTAATCGGTACTAAAGCTCAGTCAGTAAAAAAGGAGGAAAAGTAGATGACTAATTTGAGTTTAGAGATTCTTTTTTGGACTATCTTAATTGCATATCTTGGATTAAGGTTGAATCAAACTTGGAATAGCTATAAAAAACAATATTAGTAGGAGGGCAAAATGAAACTACAAACGCAATTCACTGTTCCTAAAAAAGATTTGCAAGATCTTGATTACATCAGGAAAATGCAAACTTTAGAAAAGACTCAAAAACAAAGTTGTATAGATTATCCATCTGAGGAAGATTGTTTAGTTTGTTGCGACTAAGTATCAAAAATAATTTTTTTTTTGAAATTAATTCTAGTCGTATTTGTTAATCCACTAGCAGAGAGGTTGAATCATGAAATTAAAATTCTGCCCTAAAACTATTTTCAGAGAAACTCCCAAAGTAACTTTCTTTGATGCAGGCATAGAGTCAACTAATGGTTGTGATGTAGTTATACATTCAGGAGAGGCTATATCCCCTCCAGATGAATTTGAGTATGAACAGTACTATGTGCATAATCATCAAATTGATCACAATTTAGTTATTACTGGTGAGCGGAAATTTATTTTGATAAATCCAACTTGGGACGAGCCACATCATGTGATTTATTTAAAAAGATCTATGGGAGCACTCGAAATCCCTACTGGAACTTATCACAGGTCAATCTCGGGAAAAGAGGGGAGCATTGTTTTAAATCAACCTATCAGAGATAAATTTTTTGATCCAAAAAAAGAATTTATCCCTCAAAAACTAAACAAATTAAGCCTTATTGAGGCTAGAAAAAGTCCTCCCGTTTATTGGATTTGGGAAAATGATCAAATCAAAAGATTAATGTTTAATCCTTTAGTTAAAAAAACTGCAAATTCAAATTGATGTTAAAACTCAAACTCACTTAACACTTAATTTAAAGAGGACCTTAATCATGAAAAAAAGAGTTATTGTTCTTGATACAAATGTTTTATTACATGATCCCGAGTCACCTCTTCATTTTGCCAATGAAAATGTTGTAATTCCAATTCAGGTAGTTGAAGAGGTTGATAGATTCAAACGAGATCCTGGCGAGAAGGGACGTAATGCTAGAAGAGTTTCAAGATTATTAGATAGTCTTCGAGAAAAAGGTAATCTATCATCGGGCGTAAAAATTAATAATAAATCTGAGGGGACAATAAAAGTTGCATTTTGCAGAAAAGAGACTACTGATAGATTACCCTCAGAGCTTAGTGACAGTAGTGGGGATAATAAGATTTTAGCTGTCGCTCTTGAAGAAAAAAATACCAAAATCTTATCAGACTGTTCTCAAGTCGTACTTATTTCAAAAGATACAAATTTAAGAATTAAAGCAGATGCTGTTGGTCTTAAAGCTGAAGATTTTACTAAAGATAAGGTTTCTTTAGATAATTTAGATAAGGGTTTTAGGGAAATAAGTTCAAATTCAGATGAGATAAATAAAGTTCAAAAAGATGGGTTTATTTATTTAAGAGATATTAAATCAAAATTTGAAACACCTTTAGTGAGTAATGAGGGTGTAATCTTGCGAGATAATTTAAAAGAGAATCATACTTACTTAACAAGATTTGATCGATCTGAGAAAAAGTTAGTAGGTCTAAATTTTTTAAGAAGATCAAATTTAGGCAAAGTAAAACCTAAGAATCTTGAACAAAGTTTTGCTTTAGATTTACTCCTAGATCCAAAAGTTCAATTAGTAAGTCTTTTAGGCAAAGCTGGGACAGGTAAAACTTTACTTGCTTTGGCAGTAGGATTACATCAAGTTGCAGACGAAAATTTATACGAAAGATTATTAGTATCTAGACCACCAATACCTTTGGGCAAAGAATTAGGCTATCTCCCAGGTAGTCTTGATGAAAAATTAGCTCCTTGGATGAAGCCAATAATTGATAATTTAGATTATTTGACAAGTCCAAATTCAAATAAAAATGGAGCAAGAGTTAATCAAAAAGAAAGAGATATTAACTCTAAAAATTCATGGGAAGACTTGAGAGGCATGGGTCTCTTAGAAGTAGAGGCAATAAACTACATTAGAGGGAGATCAATACCACATCAATTTATTCTTATTGATGAAGCCCAAAATTTAACACCTTTAGAAGTAAAAACTATCGTTACGAGAGCTGGAGAAGGAACAAAAATTGTTTTTACAGGAGATCCAAACCAAATAGATCATCCATATCTTGATTCTGATAGTAACGGATTGACTTGGTTAGCCAAAAAATTGCATGGTCAAAAAATAATTGGACACATAACTTTATCTCAAGGAGAAAGAAGTGATTTAGCAGAATTAGCGGCTGATCTTTTATAGAAAAATGCTTAAAATATTTATACAGAAAATAACAAAATGGAGAACAATATGAATGACAGGTTTAAATGTGATTTTGAACAAGAAAGAAGTAACGAGGTTGAATTAGTTGCTAGTAATTTAGAAGCAATTTTAAAATCTAGTACTTATAAACTTGCTCACGAAGATATTGAATTATTGAATACTGATGAAATGAGAGGGGTGAGGATGCTCCTTGAGATTACAAAGCCTGAGCAGGTTATTGAAAAAGAAAATATAATTTCAACCGTTATTGTCTTTGGAGGAGTGCACATTTCAGAAGAAATAACATCCAAAAGAAGGCTAGATGATGCAGAAAAACTTCTTTCAAGTAATCCTAAATCTACAAAAATAAATATTCAGAGATTAAAAAATTTGCACTCTCTCTCACATTATTATTCTGAAGCAAGAGAATTATCTAAATTAATCTCGCTGGATAGCAAAACGAAAAATCCTCATTCTCATGTAATAGTTACTGGCGGTGGACCCGGGATTATGGAAGCAGCTAATAGAGGAGCGTTTGATGCTGGATGTAAATCGATTGGGTTAAATATAAGCCTGCCCAATGAGCAACACCCTAATTCTTTTATTACACCGGGATTATGTTTTAAATTTAATTATTTTGCAATGAGGAAATTTCATTTTGTCATGAGATCTGCTGCTGCTGTTTTTTTTCCTGGAGGATTTGGAACTTTAGATGAATTATTTGAATTATTAACACTAAGACAGACTGGGATGAAGAAGAATATTCCAATAATTTTATTTGGCAGAAGTTACTGGGAGAAGGTAATTAATTTTCAATTCCTTTCTGATATGGGTTTAATTGGAGAGAATGATTTGTCTATTTTTCAGTACGCGGACAAAGCAAATGAGGCCTGGAACTTAATAAAGCATTTTAAGTATATTAATTAAAAAAAATTCTATTCGAACTTTTTCGATTGAAAGCCAATTAAAAAAAAGTTAAATGAAGTACTGACAGATATTTAAAAAATAAATATTATAAGTCTAAATAATTTTCTAGAAATTCAAATGCATGATCAAGAATTTATTCATAGCATTAGCTTTTTCATTAATGCTTATCAACCCAAGCATTTCTATAGCTGCGGAATCTCCTGTTGATGTAGAAGAAATCTTCACCTCTTCAGAAAATATTGATGATGATAATTTTAATTATCCAAAAGGGAAAGCTGAAATGCGTTTGATTCGAGTAGAAGTTAAAAATGGAGCAACTATACCAATGCATTCTCATCCTGTACCTTTACTAGGTCATATTGAAAGTGGTGAATTAACGCTTGCAGAAAAGACAGGTTTTAGTAAAACCTTTAAGGAAGGAGATTCATTTGTTCTCTCAGCAAATACTCCCGCTCATACAATGGCTAATAGTGGTAATTCTTCGGCAGTTATGTGGGTTGCTGTTGCTTCAGCAGAAGGTATACCTACTTTGAATCCTGAAGAATAAATCAACCTGATTGACAGTCGATCTATACTCGAGAGGATAAGACCCCTATTTTTTTATGACTAAATGGGATGACAAATCTTGGCAAAAAGATTTCTTGAACATGAAGTCACATTCTCCTGCTGATGCAAAGCTACTAATGGGTGGTGTAAAAGGATTGAAAGATGCTTGGCGTTTAGGTGTTCTACACGTTGAATACGAAAGAATTAAGAAGACACAAGAGAAGCAACAGCAACAATAGATTCTACAAAAAATAAGGGATCTGCCGTCCAGCTATAGAAGCCCGCATCCAACCCCCTTGATATGAATGAAGAAAAGTTTTGGCTAATGAAAATTGAGCGCGTCTAGCTATTAATGGGATCTCAATCAATCGTAATTTTTTACTCAAACTTTAATCAAACTTTTAACGATTGACAGTCGATCTAAAATAAAGGACAACTAGCTGATTTTATATGAAGTTAAAAAATATTTTAAAAACTAATGGGGCACTTCATATTCTATTGGGATTATTAATTATTTTCCTACTAATTTTTTCTGTAGAAACTATTGCAGGCAAAGCTTCAACTGAAACATTGCTTCTTGTTAGAGGTACCGCTGATGTTGTAGCAGCTAGTAATTTAGGAATTGGATGTTTATTGATTATTTGTAGTTCTATAAAAGATAAAGCCTCTTTAAGAAAAGTTTTATCTGGTGAATTAGTTTTAATGTTTTGTTTTTTAGCAGTGGCTCTATTCAATTCTTTTAATGCTGGAACAATTGTCGATGGTGGACCTCCTCCTCCTTTTTGGTTTGTTTTGATAGTTAATCCTCTTTTATGTATTTACGGATTATATAAAGACAACAGATGAAGCTAGTAATGCTTTAAATACTAGCTGTTTGCGCTTTCATGTTAAAGTCCTAAGAATTTATTTTTATCTTAATGTCTAAAGGATTTTGGCTCGTCACTACCACAGTAACGAATCCTGCGTTTGCTAAATATGTTAAAGCATTTCAACCTTGGATCGAGTCAGTAGGTGGGTCTGTATTTGCAAAGGATCTAGATGGTCAAACTGTTGAAGGGAAAGGTGGAAAATTATCTGTAATTATTGAGTTCCCATCAAAGAAAGCTGCAATTGATGCTTACAACAGTTCTGAATATCAGGAAATAAGCAAGTTACGCTGGGCCAACTCAATCGATACAAATATCACAATCATGGACGGGAGTGTAAATCATTAATGAGTACCAAACGGGAAGACAAGTTCTTGTATCACCATCCTTACTTGTCCGTATCATCAAAAGCTTATTACTCAAGTTGATCATCTCATTAAGGGATGTAGATACTGGAGAGAGAACAGCAGGATATTTGCTACAGAAGCAGCTTGATAACAATATCAACAGTAATTTAGTTGACAAAGTACAGATATGCTACAGATATGTATAGATTAGCTTAAGTAAATAGAAAATTAGACCAATTTCTTTACATTCATTAATATTAATGTTACATTAGTTAATATAAATTACTTTTATAAAAATGACCCCTGAAGCAGAAAGATTTAACGGTTGGGCAGCAATGCTCGGTTTCGTTGCGGCTGTTGGCGCATACGTAACAACTGGTCAGATTATTCCTGGTTGGTTCTAATGACAAACACAAAAACAAAAACAGTTGAGAAAGAAAAGGTTATAGCTGAGAAGCTTAACGGCAGATTTGCAATGATGGGCTTTATTGCTCTTGTTGGTGCTTATCTAACAACAGGTCAAATTATTCCTGGCTTTGTGTAATGCTTGAGGCAGAAATTAACACTTGGATTAACACAATACTTTTTCCTTTTATGCCAGTCATAACAGTATTTATTGTTAGTGCATTAATGTTGAGTGATTTGCCATGGAATGACGATGATGACGATGATGATGGTGGTGGATTAATCTCCCCGATATATAACTACGTTCCCCAAGGGGCTTAGAGGATATATATTAAAATGATTTTCATCTCATCTTTATTCAACTCAGTCCCTTCAAATGCTAAAGACCTTTTAGAGTTTGGTTTCTTTCTTACTGTGGGTTTTACAGCAGGAAAGTAGGACTCTTATGAAAATATATCTAATTGCCATATCACTATTTGGCATTGCAATAATAACTACTGGGATAACACCAAGGATTGCTTACGCACTATAAAAATTTAATCACTCTTATTAACGAATAGTTAAAAAATGGAAAACTCAAAACCAACTTATTGGCAAAATGCCGAGAGAACCAATGGAAGAATGGCAATGATGGGCTTCTTCGCATTAGTAGTAAACTACAGTCTTTTTGGCTGGATCATCCCAGGTTTTTTTTAAAATGAATGTAGACCTTTTCTTAATCTCCTTCTTTACATATCTATTAGTGCCAGTGGTAATGATAGCTAAAGGGAAAAAAGTAACTAATTAACATCAAAATGAACCTAGGATTACTATTCCTCAAAGTTAATACTTCTGGAGTAATAACTTTATCTGAGTTGGATTGGATTACAAATCACCAGTCAGATTTCTCAAGATTAGATATGGCACTAGTTTTGAAAATTGGTCGCCTTATGGACGAAGGAATAATAGAAGTGGATTGTAGATTACCAGCATAATTTTTTACAAAAAATCGTCATGAGTGTTTGCCGATAGGGATACTGGCAAGCACTTTTCTAATGCAGATTAGAAAACCTTTTATCCATAAGCAGCTTGAGCTTCGGGTAAATTGTTTGTATAGGACGTTGTTATTGAAAGTTTTCAAAAATAAGAGGAAATTTGCTCCTTTCTAATGGTTATGTTTATGCATACTGCACGGCATCCATTTATCTCCCATTTGATGGGCTCCCTCACACCCAAACTTATAAGCTTCTTTTTCAGCCTGTTCCTTTGTATCAAATAGCATTGGCATTTTCATTTCTTTTTCAATAGGTTTATTAGAACAACTTAATGGAAGAATTGACATACAAAGAAAAGGAATAAAAGAAATAAAGTGTTTCATAATTAATTCATTAATCAATGAAGTTTAGTATTAAATATCTTTGGAAATATTTTAAAGCTAATTTATTTACATCTTTAATCTTGATTATCAGTCAAATCAAGAAAAGGAAAAACTAGTTCGTTTTTGTTTACCTAACAGACTTATTGTTATTTATTTAGAAGCCATTAAATTAAAAATACTTATTGCTTGCAAATGTCAGATAATTGCCAATTAAAATGGCAGCCAAACAAAGACCAGCTAGACAACTTAATCTTGCCTGCTTATACAGAAATGGCAAAACAAAGTGTTTCGTACGTCAATAGATTTGGATGTCCTCCAGAATATGTTGCTGATATGTTGAGAGATATCGCAGATGCACTAACTTCCATTCATCCAGAATCTAAGTCTGATAAAGATTGTTCTTGTTGTTAGAAATTAAAAAATCTATCTTGGGGTTTACATATTCACGCGGAAAGGAGATAACCCCATACCACCCATCACTTTCCTAAATAGGAACTTTCATGGATAATAAATTTATACCCAAAAAAGTTTGAACAACATCTGTTCCAAGCTTTAAAATTCGCTAAGATCCCTTGATATGAATGAACCTAACTACTAGCTAATGAAAAGTACAGCCGTC
This sequence comes from Prochlorococcus sp. AG-418-F16, assembly GCA_003214235.1. Lineage (GTDB taxonomy): Bacteria > Cyanobacteriota > Cyanobacteriia > PCC-6307 > Cyanobiaceae > Prochlorococcus_A. The sequence continues at coordinate 24,500 of QCLW01000002.1, read as the reverse complement.
TAGCTATTACTTGGATCTCAAGGATTCGCAATTTTCTATTCACACTTTATTCACACTTTTAGCGATTGACAGTAGATTTAACATGGAGAGGCAAAACCCTCTTTTTTTATGGAACTAATTGGGAAATATAAAAATTCAGGATTCGAGGCGGTAGCTGATGGTGTTATTTCTTTTTTTGATCGCCGTAAAGACTTACATACTAATGGTATAGCTTTTGGTCAAAGCATCTCTTTGAATTCTGATCCTTACAAAGTTTCCACTGATATTAGTCTTGTTTCTATAGATCGTTCAGATCCAGAAGCCTTTGCAATCTCTGAAGTTATAATTAGAGGAGTTAATGCTGCACTAAAAAAATATCTAGAAGATCGGCCACTAGTGAAGGAATGTTGTCCAGAACAATCTTTATTTGTTAACCCAATATTTAATTTACAACGTTATGCTCCTGGAGAAGGGTTTAAGAAATGGCATTGCGATTGGACTATTAGTAATGAATCTACAGAACCTGTACACCGAGTATTAGCTTGGATTCTTTATTGTAATAATGTCACTTCTGGGGGAACTGAATTTCGTTGGCAGCAGCATCATGAAGAAGCTGAAAGAGGAAAACTTATTATCTTTCCCGCAGGAATTTCTCATATTCATCGCGGGAGAGTCAATAATACTGATTTTAAAACTATCGCAACCGGTTGGATAAATGCAGGTAATCTTGAAACCTATATTTCGCGATTAGCGAACTCCTAAACTTTATTCAAACCTATATTTTCGCCGAGATCCCATACCAAAACAGGAACCTAGCTACTGGCTAATGAAAAAAGTACATGATGCATTTAGCTAGTCATAGCAAGGGTTTTATTTTTTATAAAAAATTCCATTCGAACCTCATTCGAACTTTTTAGTGATTGAAAGTTATCGAATAACTAAATCAATAGTCATTAATAGATTATTGATTGGATTAGAAATATTCACTATCATGCCTGTTAATTAGCCTCTTTATTATGAACACTCTTATAATTTCTACTTTTAGCTGTACATTTGAAGAATTTAAAAATGATGTAACTACATTATTTCTTGAAAAAATGTGCAAAGAGTTTGTGACTGATTATGAGTTTGTGAAAGTCAATGACCACAAATCTCATTTATTAATGAACTGTACTGACTTAGAAAAATTAGGAGCAGAAATGGAATCGCCTTTTGCAAAGGAATGGGATAAAAAAAATAATTGTAAGGATACCGTATATGCAATTGAGCTTGTTGGATAATATGAAACGCTTACTTCTCCCACTACTAGCTGCTCTCGCTTTACTTACTGCTGTTAATGGTGAACATTTAAAAGGTCCTAAAGAGCTAATAGTTACTACAGAGAGTACAAAAGAATCTATCGAACTTGCAAAGTATCTTAAAGATAATGGAGTAGTCAAATATTCAGCATATTGGTGTCCAAATTGCCTTGATCAAAGTGAACTTTTTGGTAAGGAGGCTTATAAAGAACTTAATGTTGTTGAGTGTGCTAGTGATGGTAAAAATAGTCAAACACAATTATGTATTAATAAAAAAATAGAAGGATTTCCATCTTGGGAAATTAATGGAAAAATAATTATTGGAGTACAAACATTAAAGGAGTTATCTGAATTAACTGGATTTAAGTACTAAAAACAAATGAAAAGTGAGCCCGTCTAGTTATAACTGGGATTTCAAGGAATCCTAATTTTTTATTCAAACTCTATTCAAACTCTTAAAATAAATTTCGCACAAAAAAGTAGCCATTAAAGACTACTTTTTTATTAATTTTTTATAAAAATTAGAATCTCACTCTTAATCCGATTGTTCCATTTGTATAGTTTCCGTTTTCTATGGTAACTGTTGAGTTATTAACTGTAGCGAATGTAAGTTCTGGGATGACAGTTGTTTGACCTTTAACGAAAACTTCTACGGTATCAGATGTTCTATAACTTACACCATAACCAAACCCATAAGAAAACCCTGAATCAGAAGCCCCATCAAAGTCAACATTAGTTGTTCCTAAAGATGCTCCAATAAACGGACTCCATTTTTTGTCTTCGCGAAAATCGTAATAAATTGAACCCATAATAGAATCAATTGTCGTATCAGATTGAACAGTGTATCCAAGCCAAGAAGTCTTATCAGATTGCCCTCTAACCCAAGTCCCTTCGATACGAGTTTTACCAAAGTCATATCCATACCCCAAATCAAGTCCTAAACCTGTTTCAAACTCAATATCTGAATTCACTCCAGATACATCAATATCTCCTATTGCACTACCTCCAATACTTCCAGTTATATATGATCCTTTTGAAGAGTAATCATCTGCAAATAAAGGAGAGCAAACTAAAGATAACCCTGCAACGGTTGCAGCAAATAACTTTTTAATAGATTTCACAAATAGCCTCACACTATATTTTTTCAATCTTATATTACTAGTAATTTACTAGGTTAATGCCCTAAATAGACGATTTACATATTGGATTATATTTTATTTGATATCTAGTATTACTTAATTTATATAGCTTGGTATAAATATTGTCTATTTATTGTCTAACTAATTAAGAAAAATACATTTATTTTGGGATATATCATCTATTAATACTTCTAGTAAAAAACCTTTAAAATTGATTTTCTATAAGTAAAATTAGCGAGCTACCTAAGTTACAAATCAAATCTTGAGTAGGATACTCAACACAACCAGTCCATTCTTTTAATCCAAAATATATTGGGCATTCACATTCCCTATCCTTAGTCATGTCATTTAATTCTTCTGCTGTAAAAGGAGTAGACGAGACATCAAGCAAAACTTCTTTCAAGCGCATTGTATAAATATCATTCCATTGCTTAGAAAGTTCTATATGAGATAAAAGGCTGTTAAAAGCATCTATATCATTTTTAAATATTTTTTTTACACGCATCTTTTGAAATATTGCCTTCATAAAACTAGTACAATTTAATGCCTGCTTTTCTGTAAAAGGTTGATTTTTTAAAGATAAAGTTTCATCTCTTTTACCAGAAACTATATTCCTTAAAGAATTTCTTATAAAAACGCTTAAAGCCAGATTCTTTGACAACGCAAGTTGCTTTAATTCCTTTAGCAAGTATTCGTCAATATTTATATTTAATTGAGTCCTCTTAGACAAACTTAATATGTAATTAAACCAATTCTAAGTGTTATTTTTAGAAATTAAGAGCTTAACTAATTAACTAAATATATATTATAAAGGAGAAATTATTACTAGTTTTTTATAAAATTACTAGTAATATAAAAAAATGTATTAACTTAATTAATTATATCTAATGGATATAACTACAGTTCTCACATATAAAATTGAGGTCTAGTTTAATGAATGGTTAGTATTTTTTGATAGCGAGGATTCATGTAAAAGACTTTCTCAATTTGATATTAAGCCGCTTTATAGAGGTCAAAGCAAGAAAGATCCTCAAAAAGTTATTGTCATACATCAAGGTCCCGAAGGGAATATGCAAAAGTTCTTTGAAAAGAATGGCTCTTGGATAGCTACTCATGGAGTTAAGATTTCAACAATAGAAGTTTCTGATTGGGTACAAAACTCTTATTAATTGTGATAATTTAAAACCTCTAAAAAATTCCGAAAAAAAATAAAAAATGTCTCTTGGGGTTTACATAGGTGAACACTTACGGAGATAACCCCATACCACCCATCACTTTCCTAAATAGGAGCTTTAATGGATAATGATTTTATAAAGGCAAATCTTATATTACATTCACGATTCATTCACGATTTGCAATATTCTCCTAATCCCTTGATATGACTGAGATAAATTACTGGCTAATGAAAAGTGAGCGCGACTAGCTATTACACGGATCTCAAGGATTCGCAATTTTCTATTCACACTTTATTCACACTTTTAAAAGAAATTTAAAAAAAATAAGGAGCAAGATGTATTTACAATTGCCACTCTCAATTTATACTTTCATATGATTTATATAAGTCAGTTAATTATTTAAGTCTGTTATATAGTTTCATTAATTACGGACAAAATTTATGGCTAACTTTAGCTACTACGATTATTTAAATTCAATATCATTACATCCACCTGTAATGATAATGACTACATTAGTATTCTTTTACATAAGAAGAAAATTTTTATTCGCTGATAAAAAACATTAGTAATCTATTTAATATTTATATTTTTGAATGAGTCAAAAATTAAATAAACAAAGCAAGTAATAAAAACAATTAAATATATAGATTCCATTTAACTTACCTTTGTTATTGAACTGCTTAATCCATAAGTGAGAAAAATAAAACTAGCAAAAGAAACTCCAATCATTACTGTTGTATAGAGTTTATTAAGTTTGAAATCATTACTTGGGGATGAAAAGTCTGCTATGACTAAACTTTTCATTGAATACTTATCTCTATTTCTGAAATTATTGCTCTTCACTAGATTACCTAAGATGGGGTTCTTCGAAAAACTAATTTCTTCATTAATTACTGAATTTAAACCTTTATCTTCATTGAAGAATCTTGGAAACATGTATGCATGCCATAAAGCTATTATTGCCACCCAAAAAACTACACTAACTCCTGCAAATCCAAAAAGTAAGAATTTAAAAGTCTCCATATTTTTTTATAATTAACTAAAAATCTACATCACAAAAAATATCCAAATCTCTAAATTCAAAAAATATACTTTACTTAAATAAATTAATCATTTCCTGATGTTACTAATGATTAGAATCAGTGTTTTTAAGAGCTTTTTTTTAAATATAAGTTAATGATTTAATAATTTATTTAAGTTTAAGAGACAAAATAATAATCAAATTTATAATCACTACACAAATGGACTTAAGAGTTTTATTAGTAATTGCACCAATAATATTTGCATGGATTTTTACATTATTTTGGTTAGGGAAATGGGATGTATTTAGATTGACACCATTAGGTTTACCCAAAAGAGGAGTAGCTCCTTTTAAAAACTATCAAGTTTGGGAAGATTCAGCGGTTGTTCCTAACACAGGAAGACCATCAGAAGGATATCCAGTTTTTACAGTCAGAACTGCGGCTGTTAATGCCCTGGGGATTCCAACGGTTTTCTTCTTGGGAGCAATTTTGGCGATGCAGTTTAAATCTTTTTAATTTGGAAATTTAAATGGATATAAGATTTTTAATTGTTGGATCACCTTTTATAATCGCATTTTTTTATACATTATTTTGGCTAAAAAGATGGGGTGCTTTTAATTCTCCAGATAATAATTTGCAAAAAAAAATGACTCTTAAAAATGAATCAATAGAACAAAGTTATTTTTTAGAAAATATCTTTTTAACAAAAAATTAATCATTTTTTTTTGCTCTTAATTAAAACCTTGTCATGATTCCAATAGAACAGTATTTATTTTTTGCAGTTTCTCTTTATGCTTTTTTTCATCTTTCAATGAATTTAGTTAGCGCATTAATTGCATTATGCTAAGTAATTATTTAATAAAATATTAGACACTTATTTGTATAAAATTAGTCTTCCTTTATTTGATCCCTCATTATATAAATTTATTAGTAGATATTAGGGCAATCTACTATCCGCTAGCTTTGATCAATGCGGTTTGAAATGAGAACCTCCCTTTGACCTCATTTTCTTTTTCGCAATCTTAGAAAATGAGGTTTAAATAATTTTTAAAGAAACTCAAATATTAAACTAAATTCCCTTTTTAAAAAACTTTAATTATTAAAAAATTATTCATGCTTATGTATATTATTTACTTTTAAAAAAAGAGTTTTTTATATATAAATAATATGTAGATATTTGGCGAATCTGCAACGGTATAAAATTCCGTCTTTATGAACCTAGCCAAAGAAAATATTCTTAACTACGTTTTAGTTATTTTAGTAGTTAGGAATATTTTTAATCAAAATTTAAATCAATAGAATATTGACCCATTAGGAATTTTAATGACAAGTAACTCAAGCAAAGAAAAGAGTTTAGAAAATATTTATAAGGATTTAGAATCTGGAATGCCAGAGAATAAATCGATCAAAGATTACACTCTACCTAACGCAAGACAGTGGTTAGGAGGTAGATTTTTCGCTGTTTGGGTTTTGCCTATTTTTTTTATAAATAAAATTTCAAAGTTCTCTGCATCATCCGCTTTTATAAAACCTTATTCACCATCAAAAACAGGTCCTTCTTATAACCACCCAGAAACTCTATATACTTCCTTAAAAAATGTTTTTAAAGGTAATGATCATTTAAGATTTTTCGATCATAGATTTATAGGTATCTGGGTTTTACCAATAGCTTTAACTGGAATTGTCTTTGAAATCCTATTAATAGCTCCTACTAATAACACCTCTCCCTTTAATTAAAAAACAAGAAGTTAAAAAAAATGTAACCTCCTTAAAAACGACTAGTATGAATGAGATTAACTACTTGAGATAAGGAAGGGAAAAGAAGGAAGCCTCAGAAAAGAAGACAGCTGTAGACCTTCAGAGAACCCTTAAAGCGGAGTCATTAAATAACCCATACCACCCATACCATAACTTCCCTAATTAGAGACTTTGATGGATAATGAATTTATACCCAAAAAAGCTTGGATAACACGTCCTCCAAGCCTTAAAGATCGCTGAGTTCTCTTGGTATGACTGAAGAAAAGTTTTGGCTAATGAAAAGTAAGCCTTGAGTTATTGCAGGGGTTTTAAAGAGTTGATAATTTCAGTGGCTAGCAAGTGACTAGCAGAATAAGCCCAAAGAAAACAATCAAAAGAGATTACGAGTATTAACTAAGGTGCAAAGAAAGATGATTTTAAAGTAGAAAAAATTATTAATTAGAGTTATTAGATTTGTGATATAAACTTTGTACGGGTTAAGGAACGATTAGGTTCGGGAGTAGGTACGTATAAATACTCAGTGAATAATTAAGACTTCCTAGAGTATCTACATGGTTGTCATGAGACTGCCGCGGAAGCTGTAGAAATCAACCATAATCTTTAAACAAGGAATAAATATGACCGACCCAATACTCTATCTTTCAATGATTTTAGGACTTACTGGAGTGTACGTTTTAATTTCATCTTTTAGCGATGATGACGATGATGGTAATGATGATGGTGAAAGATATATCTACAACCTTGAATACGTAAAGGTAGGCAAATAGTTATCTATTAAATTAGTCAGCTCAAATATTATGGCAGAAATTTATGAGGTCGAATATATAGATACATTCAAGGTCGAATGACCCCATACCACCCATCACTTTCCTAAATAGGAACTTTAATGGATAATAAACATATAAAAAAATTCTGATTCTAGCAAAATTCTAGCAGATAAATTCCTCCAAATCCCTTGATATGACTGAAGAAAATTTTTGGCTAATGAAAAGTGAGCCCGTCTAGCTATTACTGGGATCTCAAAGAATCGTAATTTTTTATTCAAACTTTATTCAAACTTCTAGCGATTGAAAGTCGATCTAAAATGATGAAATCTTTGATCGTCAACGTCTGCCATTAAATCATATTCTTTTAATTTTTCATTAATCCTTTTATATTCAAAATCATTTACTAAAAAAGCTAAATATTTTTCTAAAAAATTTATATTGATTTTTAGGTTCATTAATATCCTTTATTTATTAATAGCTAATAATTATCGTTCTAACTTTTTTTGATTGATAGTCGATCTAAACTAAGGGGCAACTAGCCCGTTTTTTTAATGAACACACTCATCAAAGATAGAAAACAAAAAAAGCTTGCCTATATCCCTAAAAGCAAGCTCTCATAACGATTTAATTTTTTAAATATTTATACTGGCAATCTACAATCAAGTTCTATTATTCCTTCATCCATAAGTCGACCAATTTTCAAAACAAGTGCCATATCTAACCTTGAAAATTCTGATTGATGATTTGTAATCCAATCCAAATCAGATAAAGTTATTACTCCAGTAGTATTAACTTTGAGAAAGAGAATTCCTAAATTCATTTTTTTAGTTAATTGCTTTTTTTCCTTTAGCTATCATTACCACTGGCACTAAAAGATATATAAAGAAAGAGATTAAGAAAATGTCTATGTTCATCTTAAAAAATACCTGGAATGATCCAGCCAAAAAGAACGTAGTTTACTACTAATGCGAAGAAGCCCATCATTGCCATCCTTCCATTAGTTATTTCAGCATTTTGCCAATAGTTAGGTTGTGATTTTTCCATTTGATTTGTAGTTAATTGGTTTTAAGTTTTTGGTTAAACAAAACCTGGAATAATTTGTCCAGTAGTTAGATATGCACCAATAGCAGCCATAAGACCAAGCATTGCGAATCTACCGTTGATAGTTTCTGCAACTACTTTTTCCTTTTCAATTGTTTTTGAGTTTGTTTTTGAGTTTTTCATTTGATTTTGTTTTAAAAAAATTAAATTTTCTTTTTGAAATTATTTAGTTAAATAAGCGAGGAATCTAGCAGTTAATGAGACTATTAAAATCAAAAAACTTGCTAATGGGCTAATTAAAAAATACCTGGAATAATTTGACCAGTTGTTACGTAGGAACCAACAGCTGCTACGAAGCCGAGCATTGCCGCCCAACCATTAAATCTTTCTGCCTCTGGAGTCATAATTAAAAAAATATATTATGTAAAGAAATATAACATAAGTATTAACTAATGTAAAGAAATTTACTCAAATTCGAGGTTATAGAAGTAGCCATAAACAGTTATGCTACATAAATGTATAGATCTATGTAAAATATTTTTTATAATTAGGGACAAACTGCTTTGGATTTAAAAATAAGGAGTGTATGGTACTTCTGTTTTCGTTGCATCGCCATAGTAACTTTCAGCTGACTTTACTAAGATCCAATAAATGAAATTTACAAATGATTTTTCCATAGGAATATCTATAGCTTTTCTAATTCAAATCAGAATCTCAAATAAAAACAACGTATAAAATACTTAAAAGAAGAGATTCAGATTCTCTTAGTTAGTTTATAAAGATCGATACCAACGGAGATGACCCCATACCACCCATCACTTTCCTAAATAGAAACTTTGATGGATAATAAATTTATACCCAAAAAAGTTTGGATAACATCTCATCCAAGCTTCAAAAATCGCCGAGATCCCTTGATATGACTGAAGAAAAGTTTTGGCTAATGAAAAGTGAACCTTATGCTTACAGCATAGATTGTTTAAAAAATGATGGAGTTACATTATGGGATGGTATAAGAAATTATCAAGCTCGAAATTTCATGAGAAAGATGAATAAGGGGGATAAAGTTTTTTTCTATCATTCAAACTGCAAACCCCCAGGTATTGTTGGACTCATGGAGATTGTAGATCTAAATATTGTTGATCCTACACAATTTGATAAAGATTCAAAGTATTTTGATCCAAAATCGAAAACTAATAATCCTAGATGGGATTGTGTAAAAGTAAAATATATATCTAAGTCAAATAAGATTCTAAGTTTAAATGAATTAAAGATTTTATTTAGTGAGGATGAGTTATTGGTTGTAAAAAAAGGAAATAGGTTATCTATACTACCTATCCGAAATGATATAGCAAAAATACTACTAGAAAAAATATAAAAAATTCTTAGTTCCTGAAATTCATTGAAAACATATTTCCAATATAAAGTCTCGTTAAATCTCTATTTTGAAATCCTTTTTGCATCAAAAAGCCTGCAATAGCAGCTTGTAGTATCCTGTATTGATCCCAGTTAGGATGTTCCTCAACAAATTCTTTCATAGCCTTTTGAAGATTTTCTTGAAGCTCACATTTAAAACTAATTACTTCATCTTTCTGATTTAACACTATTGGATTCTCATCATAATTTAACTCTTTCATATTCAAAAAATTTGGTTGAATTTAAATCTACAAGAACCAGTTTTCTTCAAAAAAACTAAATCGTCAACAAGTACTAATAAGAATTAGTCTCAGGCAATAGAATAATGAGAATTCAGTCATAAAAGGAGGGTTCATGGAAATTAATATTTGAAAAATAAATCTTACTAAAATATGAAGAAATATATAAAATCAGAAGTTTTCCACATGCTTTAGGTAATTAAATATTTTTTTTAAAATAGCTGTGGAAAAGTTGTGAAAAATTTTTTTTTGCACGGGGAAATATTTTCCAAAATTTCCAATTTAATTTATCTTTTAATCCATTGATTCCCACATGTTTTTTATTTCATAAAATAAATTTTGCGCTATTGGTATCGGCCAATACATTTCGAAAGATCTAGTTTGGTCTTGACTTTCAAAAACAAATCTTAAACTCCATTCATTTTTTTTGCCCTCTAACTCAATATACCAAGGCAGTTTTTCTAATTCTAAAGAAATAGACTCCTCATCCATTAATTCATTCTTAATATCAAATAATTGTTCATAAATTCTTAGAAGTAAAAAATAAAGTGAATCAAATTCACTTTTTTGTAACTCAATTGACCAATTATCAACACCAATCAAAAAACAAAATTTGCCTTTTTTAAAATCTCTTAGCAATCTCCATCTTTTTAGGTCTTTTACCAAAATTAACCAGGAAGTAAATCTGGTTGGTCTTGTTCATCGCTTAGTTCAATAATTGACCTTTGAACAGGTTTAATAGTTGACTCCTCTAATAGTCCATCAAAATCATCAAAACGCCTTTGTTTTGCTCTAAAAGCAATTCTCACTGTAGTTAAATATCTATTAGTTGATTTTCTTATTAAACTCTCACCTCGTTTTGCAAGATCATTAGAATCTACTCCAGTATTGTTTGTTATGTTCATTAAAGAATTTTGTACTATAAATATATTTTACAATTTATTGGAGCAATTCAAAACATAAATCACAAAAAGAACTTAATTGATTCATAAAAAATTTAATATGGAAGAAAATTTATCTGGAACGCTTGCTATTGATTTAGGGAATACTAATACTGTAATAGCTTTTCAAGATCAAAAAGATACAAATTCTGTTTTAGTTAAAATACCAAATATTACATCATCTGCAGGAGTTGTCCCTACAGCAGTTTGGTTTGAGGAACATTCAAAAATTTTGAAGATTGGGATTAGTGCTATGGAGATGAGGGATACCTATAATTCGGATTTGTTTTTTCATTCAAATTTTAAAAGATTAATAGGAAATCCTAATGAAAAAATTAACTCAAAAAATATCTTAACCCCTAATGAATGTGGCGAAAAATTTTTTAAATTTTTGTGGGCAAGCATTCCTCAAAAATATAAAATCAAGAGACTTGTTTTAACCGCTCCGATTAATACATACAAGGGTTATAGAGATTGGTTAGTTAACCTTTGCGTGGATTTATCTGTAGATGAAATAGCACTAGTCGATGAGCCTACTGCTGCAAGTTTAGGGATTAATGTACCATTTGGCTCCAAAATTATGACATTAGATATTGGAGGAAGCACAATCGATATGAATATAGTCAAATTAGAAGGAGGAGAAGGGAAATCTAGCCCAATAGCAGAACTTTTAAAATTTAAAGGAAATGATGTCAGCTCAATTTCAAAACAAAAAATAAGATGCGCCGAAATAATCAGTAAAGCAGGTTCAAAAATTGGTGGTAAAGATATTGATCAATGGATTATTGATTACTTTATTAAAAAGAATAAATATGCAATTAATCTTTTAAAGGCAGAAGAAATAAAATGTAAACTCAGCTCATCTGAAATCAAATATGAAAAGAAATATCCCACAAAATTTTTAATTGAGGAATATCAAGAAAAAGAATTTTACCTAAGTAAAGAAATATTTGAGAAAATTATTATTGAGAATAATCTTCTCAATCACCTTAACTCCTTACTTAAAGATTTATTAAATGAAGCGAGAGGGAAATTTTGCACAGTAGATGACTTAAGTGCCATTATTTTGGTTGGAGGAGGTTCTCAAATACCATTAATAAAAGAATGGATTAGAGAAAAGATTCCAAAAATTGAAATAAAGTCCCCACCTCCTATTGAATCAATAGCGTTAGGAGCTTTAGGAATGACCCCAGGGGTAAAAATTAAAGACATATTAAACAAAGGAATATCTATAAGATTATTTAATAGAAGAGAACAAAAACTCTTCTGGCATCCTATTTTTTACAAAGGTCAAACATGGCCAACTGAAAACCCACTTAAACTTATCCTTCAAGCAAGTAAAAATAGTCAGAAAATATTTGAAATTATTATTGGAGAAACAAAAAAAGAAAGAGAATATGATGTGATTTTCGAAAATGGATTACCAAAATTATCAGAGGTTCAAAGTGAAGAAAAAATTATTAAATGGGACAAAAAACCACTCAAAATCTATCTAAAAAATAAATCTAATATTGGAGAAGACAACTTAATACTTTTCTTCAAAATTACTAAAAAAGCTGATTTATTAGTTAAATGTTTTGACATTAAAGATGAATTTCTAGGAGAATATAATTTAGGAAACCTTTTCTGAACTAAAACTACTCAAGAAAAACTCCTTCTTCATTGTCAACATTATTTAGACGTAAACTAATACTTTCATTTTTACGAGTTGGAACTTTCTTACCGCAAAAATCTGGGTGAATAGGTAATTCTCTATGACCTCGATCTACCATTACTAACAACATTACTCTTTGAGGTCTGCCCCATGAATATAAAGCATCCATTGCAGCTCTAATCGTTCTCCCTGTGTAAATTACATCATCTATTAAAAGAATTTCTTCTTTCTCGATAGGAGTTGGAATATCAGTTGCTTTTATTAGGCGAGTTCCAACTCTATTTTGATCATCTCTATAAAAAGTTGGATCAATTATCCCTTTTTTTATTTTTAAACCTGTCTTAAAGAATAATTCTTTTTCTAAAACTTCCGCAAGATCAATTCCTCTAGTAGGAATACCAACCAAAAGAAGGTTGTCCAGGTTTTTTACTTTTTCAATAATTTCGGAAGTTAAACGAGAAAGGGTTTTTCTAAGCTCTACTTCATTAAGTATTACAATCCTTTGTGTTTTATTAGACATAATTTATCAATAAATAAAATTCGTTCAATATTTTCATAAATTAGCAAAAGCTAACTATGTTAAATATAAATTGTTAAAGAGTAGCGTTTAAAGCTAAATTTAATGTTGGATCACTTAACAATTAATTTGATCTAAATATGTCAAAGATTAGAAGCAAAAATATAAATAGATTAAATGTTCCGCAGAGCCCTGTAGTTCTTGCGATACTAGATGGATGGGGATATCGAGAAGATAAAGTCGATAATGCTATAAAAAGTGCGAGTACACCAATAATGGATTCGTTGTGGCATGCGTATCCTCACACACTAATAAGTGCTAGTGGATCTGATGTTGGCCTCCCAGATGGTCAAATGGGTAATTCAGAAGTAGGTCATCTTACCATTGGTTCGGGAAGAATAATCCAACAAGAACTTGTAAGAATTTCAAATGTTGTCAAAAATAATCAGTTAGGTAGAGTTAATGAGTTAAAGGAGATGGCTGAATCATTAAAAAAGAACAATTCTACTTTGCATATCGCCGGATTATGTTCTGATGGAGGAGTACATAGTCACATTGATCATTTATTAGGTTTAATAAAATGGGCATCTGATAATGAAATCAAAAAAGTAGCGATACACATTATTACTGATGGAAGAGATACTCCCGCAAAAAGCGCCCCTAAATATCTTAATCAAATAGAATCATGCATAAAAAAATTCAATACCGGTGAGATAGCCTCTATATGCGGAAGATACTGGATAATGGATAGAAATCTTTTATGGGACAGAACAGAGAAAGCATATGCTAATTTGACTGATCCAGATGTTAAAGTGACAAATATTTCTCCTCAAGATTACATAAAAAAAAGTTATGACAAGAACATAACTGATGAATTTATAGAGCCCATACGAACATCTCACAACTATCTTAAAGATGGGGATAGTTTGATCTGCTTTAACTTCCGTCCAGACAGATCAAGACAAATAATTAAATCCCTTTCATTCAAAAAATTCTCAGATTTTGAAAGAAAAATTTTGCCAAATCTAGATTTAGTTACTTTTACACAATATGACATAAACTTCCCTGTTAAAGTTGCATTTCCTCCTGAATCTCTAAATAATTTTATCGGCCAAATAGTTTCCGAAAACGGACTCAAACAATACAGAACAGCAGAAACAGAAAAATACCCTCACGTAACATATTTTTTTAATGGAGGAGTAGAAATTCCTTTACCCGGAGAAGAGAGACATTTAATTCCATCTCCAAGAGTCGCAACTTATGATATGGAACCAGAAATGTCTGCGGAAGAATTAACAAATAGTTGCTCTAAAGCCATTAAAAGTGGAAACTATGCTTTTGTTGTAATCAACTTTGCTAATCCTGATATGGTGGGCCATACAGGCAATATGAATGCAACAATTAAAGCTATAGAAACAGTAGATAAATGTATAGGACAAATAGTTAATGCTACTGGAGAAATGGGTGGAAGCATTCTCATAACAGCTGATCATGGTAATGCAGAGGTAATGAAAGGGCCTGCAGGAGAAGCATGGACGGCTCACACTATAAATAAAGTTCCATTAATTTTTGTTGAGGGTGAAAAAAGAAAAATCCCGAATATGGGTAATGAGATTGATTTAAGGGATAATGCTGGCCTAGCAGATATTGCTCCAACTTTATTACAGTTATTAAATTTGCCAATTCCAAAAGAAATGACAGGAAAATCTCTAATCAAAGGAATCGAGTTAAAAGGTTATAATAAAGTCGTTCAACACGTCTAAAGTTCATACAAGCTTTTAATCAATGATTCAAATTTTTAATTGGATTTGGGTATTTTCTGGAGTTCTTCTGATACTTTTAGTTTTACTTCATAGTCCCAAGGGTGATGGAATGGGAGGAATAGCTGCCAGTGGAAGCTCAATGTTCAATAGTGCAAGTAGTGCAGAAGCATCTCTCAACAAAATAACCTGGACTTTTTTAGTTATATTTTTATCTCTTGCAATTATTCTTAGCGCTGGCTGGATTTCATAAAGTTTGTATAAAAAAAGGGATCATTTAAAATGATCCCTTTTTTTAAAGTTAATTTATTAACTATTTTTTAGTTAATAATCAAAATCACCGCCCATACCTGGAGATCCTGCTGGAGCAGATGAATCTTTTTTCTCAGGTAAATCTGCAACTATGCATTCAGTGGTCAGAACCATTCCTGCTATTGAAGCTGCATTTTGTAATCCTGAACGAGTAACTTTCGCAGGATCAACTATACCAGCGGAGGACATATCAACATATTCTCCAGTAGCAGCGTTAAATCCATCATTAAATGGCTTGGATTTTACATTTTCAGCAATTACAGCACCATTAGAACCTGCATTTTCTGCAATCCTCATAAGAGGAGCGGTCAGTGAAGCTTCAACAATGTTAGCTCCAATTAATTCCTCTCCTACTAAATTTTTATCAGCCCAATCTTTCAAAATTGGAGATAAATGAGCAAGAGTTGTTCCTCCTCCAGGTACAATCCCTTCTTCAACTGCCGCTTTTGTAGCATTAATAGCATCCTCAAGACGAAGTTTTTTATCCTTCATCTCAGTTTCAGTTGCAGCTCCAACCTTAATCACTGCTACTCCTCCAGCTAATTTTGCTAGACGTTCTTGCAGCTTTTCTTTATCATATGAAGAATCTGTTTCATCCATTTGCTTCTTAATTTGGTCACATCTACTTTTAACAGCTTGCTCGTTACCTTCAGCTACTATAGTTGTAGTCTCTTTGTTGATAGTTATTCTTCTACCAGTTCCAAGCATATCTAAGGTAGCATTCTCTAATTTCAAGCCTGCATCCTCAGTAATGAGTTGGCCATTAGTTAGAACAGCCATATCTTCAAGCATAGCTTTTCTTCTATCACCAAATCCAGGTGCTTTTACTGCAGCAACATTTAAGACACCTCTTAATCTATTAACAACAAGAGTGGCTAAAGCCTCTTTTTCTATATCTTCTGCAATAATGACTAATGGTTTACCAGTTTTCGCTATTTGTTCCAAAACAGGAACTAAATCTTGTACTAAGGCAATTTTTTTATCAGTCAGTAGAATATATGGTTCATCTAAAACAGCCTCCATTCTCTCTGTGTCTGTTGCGAAATATGGAGAAATGTAGCCTTTATCAAAACGCATACCCTCAGTAACTTCTAATTCAGTGGTCATTGATTTTCCTTCTTCTAAGGAAATAACACCTTCTTTACCAACTTTATCCATCGCATTGGCAATCATTTGACCTACCTCTTCGTCATTTCCAGCAGCAATAGTTCCGCATTGAGCGATAGCATTACTATCGCTGATAGGTTTGGAATTATCCTGAATTTTACCAACTAGAAATTCAGTAGCTTTGTCAATCCCTTTTTTCAAGGTAATTGCATTAGCTCCTGCAGCAACGTTTCTCAAACCTGCTTTAACCATTGCATGCGCTAAAACAGTAGCAGTTGTGGTACCATCTCCAGCTGCATCATTAGTTTTTGAAGCGGCTTGCCTAATTAATGCAACACCTGTGTTTTCAATGTGGTCCTCTAATTCAATCTCTTTAGCGATTGTGACGCCATCATTAATAATTTGTGGAGCACCAAATTTTTTCTCTAGTACAACATTTCTTCCTTTTGGTCCAAGCGTTACAGCCACAGACTCAGCAAGGATATCGATTCCTCTCTCGAGAGCTCTACGAGCTTGCTCATTGTAAATAATTCTTTTAGCCATGTTTTAGGCAGCAATTTAGTAATAAGTTTTAATAATTTTTGAAACAAATACTTTAGCTTACTACAGCTAAAATATCCTTTTCTGAGAGCAAGACATATTCATCTCCTCCCAATTTAATGTCTGTTCCAGCATATTTGCTGTATAGGACTTTATCGCCAATACTCACTTCTGGAGTTTGTCGAGAACCATCTTCATTGAGTTTCCCAGGACCTACCTGAGCAACTTCTCCCACCTGTGGTTTTTCTTTAGCTGCATCAGGCAAAAGAATGCCCCCAGCAGTTTTTTCCTCAGATGCGGAAACTTTAATAAATATTCTATCTCCCAGTGGTTTTACTGTAGAGACTGTAAGTGAAACAGCTGCCATAGATTAATGGAGGATCATGATTGAGACGCTTTGCGTCATAAAAAAGGAAAGAGAAATTCTCTAACCGTATCTTCAACAACATAATCTGCAAAGAGGCATTTAAACCATACTTTAACTGTGCGGGTGGCCGAACCCATTTAACGAATCTACCCGTGAGGTGGTAGTATTTTCGGATTATGAGCTGTTTAAAATCAGCTTTTCATCACCAACCAATAAAAAATGGTAGCAACTCCATCAACTTCTTCACAAACAAAAGGCGTAGTACGTCAGGTTATTGGCCCAGTTCTAGATGTAGAATTCCCAGCAGGGAAATTGCCTAAAATATTAAACGCTTTAAGAATTGAAGCAAAAAATCCTGCGGGACAAGACATAGCTCTTACTGCAGAGGTGCAACAACTCCTAGGTGACCATAGAGTCAGAGCAGTGGCAATGAGTGGCACAGACGGCCTTGTAAGAGGTATGGAGGCGATTGACACAGGCGCACCAATATCTGTACCTGTAGGAGAAGCAACTTTAGGAAGAATATTTAATGTTTTAGGAGAACCAGTAGACGAACAAGGTCCAGTAAAAACTAATGATACCGCTCCAATTCATAGAGCTGCTCCAAAATTAACCGACCTAGAAACTAAGCCAAAAGTTTTTGAAACAGGAATAAAAGTTATCGACCTTTTAGCTCCCTACAGACAAGGAGGAAAAGTTGGCTTATTTGGAGGCGCTGGTGTTGGGAAGACTGTTCTTATTCAGGAGTTAATTAATAACATTGCGAAGGAACATGGTGGAGTTTCTGTTTTTGGAGGTGTAGGAGAAAGAACCAGAGAAGGGAACGATTTATATGAAGAATTTAAAGAATCAGGCGTTATCAATGCAGATGATTTATCTCAATCAAAAGTCGCCTTATGCTTTGGACAAATGAATGAGCCACCTGGTGCAAGAATGAGAGTAGGCTTATCGGCACTAACAATGGCTGAACATTTTAGAGATGTAAATAAACAGGACGTACTACTTTTTGTTGATAATATTTTTAGATTTGTTCAAGCTGGATCTGAGGTATCAGCTTTACTTGGAAGAATGCCTTCTGCAGTAGGATACCAACCAACTCTTGGAACTGATGTTGGAGAATTGCAAGAGAGAATTACGTCTACATTAGAAGGATCAATAACATCCATTCAGGCTGTTTATGTACCTGCTGATGACCTAACTGACCCTGCTCCAGCAACAACCTTTGCCCATCTAGATGCTACTACTGTGCTTGCTAGAGCACTTGCAGCTAAAGGAATTTATCCGGCAGTTGACCCATTAGACTCAACAAGTACCATGCTTCAACCATCCGTTGTTGGCGATGAGCATTACAAAACAGCTAGAGCTGTTCAATCAACTTTGCAAAGATACAAAGAACTACAAGATATTATTGCGATTCTTGGTTTAGATGAGCTTTCTGAAGAAGATAGATTAACAGTCGACAGGGCCAGGAAAATTGAAAAATTCCTTTCCCAACCTTTCTTTGTAGCAGAAATATTTACAGGAATGTCTGGTAAATACGTGAAATTAGAAGATACCATAGCTGGTTTCAACATGATTTTATCAGGTGAATTAGATGATTTACCAGAACAGGCATTTTACTTAGTTGGGAACATTGATGAAGTCAAAGCAAAGGCTGAAAAAATAAAGTCAGAAAAATAAATATCTATTTATATATTTAACCTTCAATGAATTTAAATTAATGGCAATTTCTCTCAAAGTTTTAGCTCCTAATAAAAATGTTTATCAAGGCGAAGCTGAAGAAGTAATCCTTCCTAGTACTACAGGTCAACTTGGTGTACTTCCAGGACATATTTCTTTGGTTACAGCTATAGATATTGGCGTTTTAAGGCTAAGAATGAATTCTCAATGGAAATCAATAGCTTTAATGGGGGGCTTCGCTGAAATTGAATCAGATGAAGTAATAGTTTTAGTAAACAATGCAGAAATTGGATCTGAAATTAATGTAGAAAATGCTGAACAAGATCTTAAAGAAGCTAAATTAGCAGTTAGTAAATTATCTGGAAATGAAAAAAGTCCTGAGAAAATAAAAGCCCTTAATGAGATTTCGAAGGCCGAGGCTAGAATTCAAGCTGCAAAGGAATAATTTTTAAGCAGTTCCACAAAAAGTTACTTCAGGAAACTTTAACTTGGCTTCTTCTAATTTTTTTGTTTTACCCTCTTCTTGCCAATAATTTATTACTTCTGTAGCTTTATTTAATATTTCAACTCTTTCATTATCTGTAATCCAACCTTTATTCTCTAGTTCACTTTTTAACTTTTCCCAAGCATCATCTCTTGGCCAAAAATAATAAGCAGTGAGTGGACTTGGTCCTCCCCCTACTATTTGATCAACAGCTAAAGCAACATTATCAGGTAACCATAATACTTTAATGATGAATCTTCCTTCGTCAGGTTTAGGGGTATAACCAGTAGGGACTCCATCTTCATCAATTGTGGCGGCTGCCAATACAGCTGAAGCACCCATCATTCCTGAATTAGGAGAAGAATTTTTAGATTTTGGGGCATCACTGTTTTTTTCTTTTTTTTCTGTTGAATTTTGATTTAACTTATCTGATGAGGTCATTCACTTATTTATGTTCAATAAATAATTTATCAGTTTATGGTCACATTTTGATTGGTTTAATCAAAATTTCTTGATTTTAGTTATTGATACTTTCTAAACAGAATTTTTATCTATCATGAGAAACTTTATAAAAATCGTAAATTGTAGCTTCCAATGAGTCCCAAAGATCTTTAGGGATATCGTTTTCTTCTGCGAACATTCCTAGCTGACTAGCCAAGCCTCTCGCTTGAGAGAGTTTCGAATCATATGAATCTGACTTATTCATTTTTGAACTTTAACCTCTATAAAAAATAAATCTATTAACTAGATAAGTCAAATTTTAAAATTCTAAATCCGAAATTTCTTTAAGTGCAGCAATACTTAAAACTTCTGGATTTGTATTTTTGACCAAAACATCATCTTCAATTCTTATCCCAATGCCTTTCCATTTCTCATCAATGTTAGGTTGTCCTTCAGGGACTGGGATCCTATCACTTATGTAAATACCTGGTTCTACCGTAAGAATCATTCCATTCTGTAATGGGACTTCATAGTCTCCCATTCTGTATGCACCAACATCATGAACATCTAAGCCGAGCCAATGTCCAGTTCTATGCATGTAAAGATGTTTATATGATTGATTCTCAATTATCTCATCAGTACTTCCCGACAATAATCCAATTTCTTTTAATCCCTCTATAAGAATTGTTAAAGCGACATTATGAACAGTACTAGAATTAGATCCAGTTACGGCACTTTTAATTGCAGTTTTCTGGGCAATCAATACAATTTCATAGATAACTTTTTGCTCTTCAGAAAATTTCCCGCCGATTGGAATAGTTCGAGTTATGTCTCCATTGTAATAATCACTTAATGAGCAGCCAGCATCTACCAACAACAAATCTCCCCTTTTCAAGGGTGAGTTATTTGAAGTGTAATGCAAGATACATGCATTATCTCCTGAAGCAACAATAGAATTATAAGCAGGTCCTCTCGCCCCTTTTTCCAAAAAGAATCCCTCGAGAAGACCCTGAATTTGTCTTTCATTTTTCTTAGATGAGAGAGATTCTCTAACTAGTTCATGAGCTTCTGCTGAAATTTGTACAGCCTCTCTCATTCTATTAATTTCAAATTCACTTTTAATTAATCTCATCTCATTTAAATAAATTTCTGGAGATTTTATAGAATTTGCACCAATACCCAATCTTGAGCGATTTTCAAGTTTTTGTGAAAATATCTCTAGTACTATTTTTTCAATTAATGGATGCTTACCAATTGAAAAAACGATTTCATCAGAACCATCTATGTAACCTGGAAGTAAATCTCTTAGTTCATTTATTGAGTGAGCCTTATCAGCCTTAAACTCTTTTTCGGCCCCTTCTAATCCCCATCTAAAGCCATGCCAAACTTCGCTGATAACATCTTTAGGAGAAACAAACAAAATAAACCTTTCTCCCTTTGGCTTATTAGATAAGAAAAGAGCGATTGCATCCGGCTCATCAAAACCAGTTAGATACCAAAAATTACTATCTTGTCTAAAAGGATATTCGCAATCAGCATGATGTTTAACAAGATTAGCCCCTGGGATAATAGCAGCTTTTCCATTTAATTTATCTAAGAAAATTTCTCTTCTTTCTTCAAAAACTTTATTGTTAGATTTAAACATAAATTGCGTATTGGCGTGTTTATAAAAAAAATGGAAGAATGAATTAAAACAGATTTAGTATCTAATCTATTTTAATGGAACCAAGTGTTTACGGTTTAATTTTACTTATTCTTATTATCTTAATTGGATCAGCATGTTGTTCGGG
Source organism: Prochlorococcus sp. AG-418-F16 (assembly GCA_003214235.1). Lineage (GTDB taxonomy): Bacteria > Cyanobacteriota > Cyanobacteriia > PCC-6307 > Cyanobiaceae > Prochlorococcus_A. Next base: position 3,076 of record QCLW01000002.1, on the reverse strand, counting down.
AGTAGAAGCTGCTTTTTTAGCTGTAAATTCAATTAGAATAATAGAAATAGCTTCAAGACAGAAGCCTAAAAGTTCTGCGAATCAACTTCTTAAACTTAGGAAACACTTAGGAAGGACATTAACTGTAATTACAATTACTAATAATGGATTTAACATAATTGGAAGTCTTATTTTAGGTGTATACGGAGCATTGGTAATTAATAGTAGCTATGGCTTAACCCTGTTTTCAATCGTTTTTTATATACTAGTTGTTTTGGTTGGAGAAGTACTACCAAAAGCTCTTGGGACAAGATTTTCAGCCCAAATAGCGTTACTATCTGTTCCAATCCTTAGAATATTAAATACCTTAATGAGGCCATTCTTAATATTAATAGAGCGAATATTTCCTGTTATTACTGCTGAAAATGAAATTTCAACTGATGAAGAAGAAATTAGACAAATGGCAAAAATTGGAAGTCAGAAAGGTTTGATAGAAGCTGATGAAGCAGCAATGATATTTAAGGTTTTTCAGTTAAATGATTTAAAAGCTAAAGATTTAATGATTCCAAGAGTATCAGCACCTTGTCTTGATGGGTCTTCAAATCTTGATGAAATCTCAAAAATTATAATGTTAGATAACTCCCCATGGTGGGTTATCTTGGGAGATAAAGTTGACAAAATACAAGGGGTGGTTAAGCGTGAGAATATGTTAGCAAAATTAATTAATGGGGAAAATAAAAAATTATTATCAGAAATATGCGAACCTGTTGACTACATTCCCGAAATGATTAAAGCAGATCAATTATTAACAAGATTTGACAAGAATCATAAAGGAGTGAAAGTAGTAGTAGATGAATTTGGGGGGTTCGTGGGAATTATTGGTGCAGAAGCTGTTTTATCTGTATTAGCTGGTTGGTGGAAAAAATAAATTATGAAAAAAATGAAAATTAATAAATATTATTTACTTTTAAAATATTGGTGGGAAACTATAGATCTTACTAAATATGAAAAAAGTATTTTTAATAGAGATATAATTTCCTTCAATCAACAACTTTTTAGGCTCAAAGACAAAAAAATAAGAATTGGCGCATATGGTAAATCAGGAGTAGGTAAATCCTCTGTTTTAAATTCTTTATTAAAAAAAGAGATCTTCAAAACAGATATTATTAACGGTTCTACGAAAGAAATAAAATCGGAAGAGTTGACCCTTAAAGATCAAACGCTCAAAAGTATAGAGTTACTAGATTCGCCAGGATTTGATTTCTGCAATATTAAACTTCCCGATAAAATCTATTCTCGTATAAACCATTCAGATCTTATTTTATTTGTAGTTGCAGGAGATATAAATAGAAATGAAGTAAGCAAAATCAGCTCCTTTATAAAGGATGGAAAAAAAATTATTATACTTTTAAATAAAATCGATCTTTTGAAAGAAAATGAATTAAAAGAAATTATAGAAAATATAAAATTTAAGCTGCCTAAAGATTTAAATATTCCGATAATTATTAATCATGAAAACAATCTTAAAAACTACTTAACAAAAACAATTAATCAATATGGAGAGATATTATTAATATTAAATTCTCTTCAATTGGCTGACAAATTGTTTCTACGAATAAAAGAGCAAAGATTAAAAAGAAGGCAAAAATTAGCTCAGTCAACTATTGGTAAATTTTCGACCATAAAGGCATCAGCAGTAGCTCTTAATCCTTTTATTTTGTTCGATATTGCAGGTAGTTTTGCACTAGATACTGCATTAATTAGCGAATTAAGTAAGATTTATGGCTTAAATTTGAAGAGTGAATCTAAAAGAAAAATATTAAAAAATATATCTATTAATAATATATTTTTGGGAGTTACTCAAGTGGGTATCAATACATCTTTCAACCTTATTAGGAAAGCGATTTTATTAACAGCACCTTTCACTAACGGTATATCATTATTACCCTATGGACCTATTGCAATTATTCAAGCAGGAATCGCAATTCATTCTACAAAAATCCTTGGGAAATTAGCAGCTAGAGAGATATTTATAAGAAGCAAAGTTTCTTATGTAGAACCTTCTATTATGATCAAAAATTTAACTTTAAAAGAACCAGAGATTTTTAAACATATTAATGTTTATTTATCAAATAGGAATTTAAATAATAATTTACTGGGTCTTCTGCCTTAAAAATGAAAAACAGTCTTGCTTTATTTGGAACTAGTGCAGATCCACCTACAATCGGTCATAAAAAAATACTTGAAGAATTATCCAAAATTTATGCTTTTACTATTAGTTATGTAAGCAATAACCCCAATAAAAAGCACAAAGAGGATCTCTCAATTCGTAGCAATTTGTTAAAAACTTTGATTAAAGATTTAGATAATCCCAAAATTTTATTTAATCAAAGAGTTAGTAGCCAATGGGCAATAGAGTCAATCAAAAATTGTAAAAAAATTTATGAATTTAATAACTTAGATTTCGTTATAGGAAGTGATTTAATTAAAGATATTTTCTGCTGGAAAAATTTTGATAAAATTATTAAGGAGGTAAGTTTTTTTATAATTTTAAGGGAGGGATATCCTGTCGAATCAAGTACTCTTCAAATGTTAGAAACTTATAAAGTTAAATTTAAGATTTCAACCATAAAAATCCCAAACATTTCAAGTTCTAAGTTCAGATCAAATTTTAATTATTCTAATTTACCAACGTCATTAATAGATTTTGTTAAGAAGAATAATTTATATGAATCCACTAAATTAGTTGAATGAAGTTTTTACTTGCTCAAATTAATCCAGTCGTTGGAGATTTAAAGGGAAATGCAAAAAAAATACTTTATATTGCTTCGAAAGCTAGCTCAATTTCTGCGGACTTTGTTCTTACTCCAGAATTGTCATTATGGGGATATCCAGCAAATGACTTACTTTTAAAAAAAAATTTAATCGAAAATCAATATCAAATTCTTGACCAATTAGCCTTAGATATTAATAAAAAATATGGAAACATTAGTATCACAGTCGGGATAGCTGAGATAATAAATGATTCTTTTTTTCCAAATCTTTATAATTCTATTGCACTTCTTGAGGGCGGGGAATGGCAAATAATTGCTCGTAA
>QCLW01000001.1 GCA_003214235.1 Prochlorococcus sp. AG-418-F16 | reverse complement strand
GCATCCATCAAAGAAATAAGAACACCAATATTGGAAATGACCGAGTTATTTATAAGAGGAATTGGTGAAGGAACAGATGTTGTCAGTAAGGAAATGTATACATTTCTTGATAGGGGGGAGAGGTCTTGCACTCTCAGACCTGAAGGAACAGCCTCAGTCGCACGAGCGTTAATACAAAATGGAATATCGTCTAATCCTATTCAAAAACTTTGGTACATGGGTCCTATGTTTCGATACGAAAGACCTCAAGCAGGTAGGCAAAGACAGTTTCATCAGTTAGGTGTTGAGTTTATAGGACATGATTCAGTTAGAAGTGATGTTGAAATTATTGCTTTAGCTTGGGATATCTTAGGTAAATTAGGAATAAAAGAACTCAATCTCGAAATAAATACCTTAGGTGATACTAATGACAGATCAAATTTTCAAAAATCTTTTATGAAGTGGCTAGAAACAAATAAAGAGTCTTTAGATTTAGATTCTCAGAATAGAATCAATAAAAATCCTTTAAGGATTTTGGACTCAAAGAATATTCAAACTAAAAAAGTTCTTGAAAATGCACCAAGATTATTTAATTTTTTGTCTGAAAAAAGTCATAACCGATATTTAGACTTAAAAAGACAATTAGAGGTTTTAAAAATACCTTATATTGAAAATTTTAATCTAGTAAGAGGTTTAGATTATTACACACATACAGCCTTTGAAATCACTAGTGGAGCTCTAGGCTCCCAAGCTACAGTTTGTGGGGGAGGGAGATACGACGATTTAATAAAACAAATGGGAGGGCCAAATACCCCTGCAATTGGATTCGCTATTGGTTTAGAAAGATTAATCTTACTAGCGGGAAAAGACCTTGAAGTTCCAAGAAATACTGATATTTATATTATTAACCAAGGCTTAATTGCTGAATCGTTAGCTATGGATTTATCTAGAAAATTAAGAAATCATGATTTATTAGTCGAGTTGGATTTAAGTGGAGCCTCATTCTCTAAACAATTTAAAAAGGCTAATAAACTAAAATCTAAAAGTATTATTCTTATTGGTGATGATGAGGCGGCCAATGGAGAATTTATCATAAGGCTATTTGATAAATCAGATAATGGGAATGAAGAAGAGGTTATATCTTTTGAGAATGATATTAAATTAGAAAACTGGATAAAAAATAACTTATTTGTTAAGTGATGTTCTTGAAGATAGTGATAATTTTTGTTTTCATATTTATTTTTTTTAAGTTAAAAAACTTCGTTAAATTAAATAGAAAACAAAAAGTTTTGAAGGCTAAAAAATTAACAACTTTTAATAAGAAGAATTTGAATAATTGGCTAAATTTAACTAAAAAAGAAAGATATAGATTATCAAAACAAGAATCCGATACTTATCTGGATAAAAGAAAACTTCTATTAGACGAAATTAGAAAAGAATATAAAAAAATATCTAAAGAAAATCCTGACGGGAACATTACGAAAAAATAACTATGGAAAATTTCTGGACTTCTAATAAACCCATAAATGGATTGAGACATTTTGTTTTGGTAAATGAGACTAAAGAAAAAGGAAATATTATTTTTTTGATGGTTTCTGTACTTGATTCTGAAATTAATTTAAAAACTACTTACGAAGAATTAATAAAGAGTGGAAATTGGCATAAAGGTTGGATCAATCTTCCGAAGCTTAAATCTATTACTGAAGAATACGTAAAATATAAATCCAGCAATAAAGTAGAAGGTATCGATGAGATATTCATTAATGATGATTCTTTATTTAATATTTCTTAAGTTGATATGAATTTTTAAAATCTCTTTTCTGAATTGATACTTGGTTTTTTGTTACTTAATAATTATTTAAAAAATTTACCCCTTTCAAAAAAATAAAATTAACGTTATTAAGGATTAATAATATTTACTTTATTAAATGATAGGGGATATATGGAACTCATCTGAGTTGACAGCAGAAAAACTAGGAATAACTGAAATTAAACTTTCTTTTTTACGAGAAAATGGAATACTCAAACCTGGCATACATTGGAAAAGCTCCCCTCTTGGTCAGAAAAAACCTTGGAACCCTAAGGCTCTTTACAATATTGAAATTTGTAGAAAAATAATAAAAAATATTTATTTAGAAGAAAACCATAATATCGCAGCCTAATTTAGATATTTTGAAGATTAATATAGAAAGATTTATTTAAGCACTATTCGATTAAGTTCTCATCTTTACAGTAAATTAATGTATTTTGTAAAGTTGGATATAAGTTAATCATTTTTATGTATTGTTCTGATTTTCGATATAACTTTGCAGCCTTTTTGTAATGAACTTCAGATTTCATTTCTAGTGAAATTTTTCTAGATGATTTTTGAGAAGTAGTCATGAGGGTAAGTTTCTTATACCTTTTTTAATAATTGTTTAGAGATGATGCAAGAATTAAAATGATTTTATGCAACAAAACATAATTTAATGTCAGCAAAAAGAAATTTATAAAAACAATTTGAATCTATTAAATACTTGATTTTTTATTCAAAGTTCATTCCCTAACAATAGTTTCTGAGATTCAATCAGCCTTCTTTGCTTTTGTTAATGCTTTTAGAAAAAACTTTTAGTTATTTATAACTAGGATTACTAACCTTTACAATTTTGTTATGAATCCAACTGTTTGCTGAAATATAAAGTATTCTCAAGACGTTTAAGCTAATCAATTCCTAAATGCAAACCTATGGAAATCCAGATGTCACCTACGGATGGTGGGCTGGTAATTCAGGTGTAACTAATCGCACAGGAAAATTCATTGCTGCGCACATAGCGCATACTGGATTAATTGTTTTCTGGGCTGGTGCTTTCACCCTTTTTGAACTTTCAAGATTTGACCCCTCTATTCCTATGGGTCATCAACCTCTTATCGCTTTACCTCATTTAGCTACCCTTGGAATAGGGTTTGATGCTGATGGCGTTCTGATGGGAGATACAAAACCTGTTGTAGCAATTGCTATTGTTCACTTAATAGCCTCAATGGTTTTTGCGGCTGGTGGACTTTTACATTCATTGCTATTACCAGGAGATTTAGAACAATCTGACGTTGCAAAAGCAAGAAAATTCAGCCTTAGCTGGGATGATCCAGATAAGTTGACATTCATTCTTGGTCATCATCTAATTTTCTTTGGAGTTGCAGTAATTTGGTTCGTAGAATGGGCAAGAGTTCATGGTATCTATGATCCAGCTATCGGAGCAGTTAGACAAGTTGAATATGATTTGAATTTGTCCAAAATATGGAATCATCAGGCTGATTTCTTGACTATTGATAGTCTTGAAGATGTTTTGGGTGGTCATGCTTTCTTAGCTTTTGTTGAAATTACTGGTGGAGCTTTTCATATTGCTACTAAGCAAGTTGGAGAATACACTAAATTCAAGGGTAAAGGACTTCTATCCGCTGAGGCTGTACTTTCATGGTCACTAGCAGGTATTGGTTGGATGGCAATTATTGCTGCTTTCTGGAGTGCTACAAATACAACAGTTTATCCTACTGAATTCTTTGGCGAACCACTTCAATTGAAATTTAGTATTTCTCCTTACTGGGTAGATACTGGCGACCTTCCTGCGGGCGAATATACTTCAAGAGCATGGTTGGCAAACGTTCACTATTATTTTGGTTTCTTCTTCATTCAAGGCCATCTATGGCATGCTCTAAGAGCGCTAGGTTTTGACTTTAAGAGAGTTACAAATGCAATTGGTAACATTGATAACGCCACAGTTACACTTAATGACTAAATCTAATTAATATTTAGTTTTAAAGGCCTCATTTTATGAGGCCTTTTTTATTTGAAAAAATTTGGTTATTAATTTAGATTTATATTGATATGTTTTTGAAGTCTTTGAATATTTTTTATCTACAGAATAAGGATATTTTTTCAAATTCTTTATTAATAAGTTTTTTTGGATTTTTAATTATATTTTTCTTCTTGATATTTGGGAGGAGATTAAAACTTGCTGTTCAACTTGAGAGATTTGGATTACCAATAGCTGTTATATCAGGAATTTTAGGAATATCTATAGGTCCATTTGGAGCGATACACTTTTTATCAAAAGAAACAATCAATGTTTGGAGTAATTTCCCTACGCCTCTTTTATCATTGGTCTTCGCAACTTTAATGATGGGAAGACCTATCCCAAATATCAATGGTTTAGTTAAACCAATCTTTAATCAGTTTTTGCTTGCTCTTTCCCTTGGCTTCGGACAGTTTTTTGTTGGCGGTCTAGTTGTTAAATATTTTTTGCCCCCATCTATGGATACTAATCCTCTAATGGGATGTTTGATAGAGGTTGGGTTTGAGGGAGGTCATGGAGCTGCATCTATCATCGGGGAGAGTTTTAATAGACTAGGTTTCCCAAATGGTTTAGATCTTGGTCTAGCTATGGCAACAATGGGTCTTTTATCATCTTCATTATTGGGTAGCATATTTATTTTTCTTGGGAGAACTTTAGGGCTCTCAGATACTGAGGGAATTTTTGAAAAAAAAGATAATCTAAAGGCAAGCATTAAGTTAGGGATTTTTGCGGATTTAAGGATTTTGATAATAAATCTTGGATTCTCAGGGTTAGCAATTTCTTTTGGTGTTTTGTTACTCAAATTTTTAAGGTATATTTCAAGTTCTTTTGGGGATTTTTCCAAAGAAATTATCTTTTCACTCCCGGTATTTCCTTTTATCCTTATAGGTTCACTCCTTATTAGATATGTTTTAGAGAAAACCAAAAATACAGAATTTATTTCAAATATTTTGCAAAGGGAGATTGGTATTTTATCTACAGATCTATTGATTTTTACAGCTATGGCAAGTTTAGATATTGAGGTTGTTTTTGATAACTGGATACTAATTTTAGTTTTTACTATTTTCGGTTTGTTTTGGAATTTAATTTGTATTGCTTATTTTGCATACTTTATATTTAATGATTACTGGTTTGAAAAAAGTTTGATAGAATTTGGCAACTCTACAGGTGTAGTAGCTTCTGGATTGCTTCTTTTAAGGCTTGCAGATCCTAAAAATATTTCTAAGACTTTACCAATTTTTACATCAAAACAGCTATTCGCTCAGTTAATTCTTTCAGGGGGATTATTTACAGTTTTGGCACCATTAATGATTTCTAAAATTGGATTAGATTATTGGACAGAAATTTGCGCCGTAATTACATTTTCAATTCTTATTATTGCATTGATTTTTAATAAAGGAGAAATGAAAAAAATTCAATAATAGCTATAGAATGTTTTTAAATTTTATTTTATTTTAATGTCATTTACCTCTTACGATATTCCTCCTCAAGAAAATAAAGGGAAGTGGTTTAGGAGTCATTTACTTGGCAGGGAAATCGAACTTGGTGAATTATATAGCCTTGGATCAAATGATTTGGATTTGCTTATGGCGGAGACAGCAGAAATAAGAAGCGACCTTGATTTTAAGGAAAAGAATATTGGGAAATTTAGGACTGCAGGATATTTTCTGGAATTAGCAAGAATAATTGAGAAAAGGAAGTTATTAGAAAACTAATTAAAGGGGAAATAATTCATACTAGAATTTGGCTCCCATAATTCGTATTTATGCATTAAAGATTTGAATTTTCTATTTTTTTCAAAAGAATCTAACCAGTTTTTTATTGGAAGTTCCAAATAATTTGTTATTTTTTGACTTTCGCAAGCGATTTTAAATTGCCTTACAAAAGGCCAAATAGACCAATCAGCGATTGTGGGGATATCTCCGAAAAAATATTTATTTTCTGTGAGAAGCTCATTCCATCTTTTAATAAATTTAATGGCTTTGGTGAAATGAAATTCTTCATTACTATTTTGATATCTTGTGGAATATTTAAATCGATCCAAATGATATTTGAATTCGTTATCGTTTTCATTAATTATTTCAATGATGTCCTCCTTCTTATCATTAGGAAAATAGATATTTTTAATGTGTTCCTTTTTTGACTCTGAGAGTGCCCATATGATGATTTCGAGGCTCTCTTCAATAACTTCACTATTTTTTTTTATTAATATTGGAACCGTTTTTGTCTTAGATTTATTTAGAAAATCAAAAGGTTTATTTTTTAAATCAATTTCTCTTATCTCAACTTTGATTCCGCAAATCAATAGGGCCCATCTAACTCGAATTGCATATGGGCATCTTCGAAATGAATATAAAATATCGTTTGTCATTTTGTAAAAACTTTTAATTTCCTTGATTCTTTTAGTATTATCTAAGTAGCAATAGATTTAATTTTACAACGCAAATGTCGGGATATGTTTACCTCATAAGAGTTGGAGATCTTTATAGAATTGGAAAAACAGATAATCTTGATAAGAAAATTAAGAAATTAAAACCAGATGAATTATTAATATCGATTATGACAAAGGAGCCAGAAACGCTTGAAGCAAGGTTACTAAGAAAATATAAGTCTCAAAGAATTCCTGAGACTGGGTATTTAAAGCTTTCTAAAGGACAGATTAGAGAATGTAAAAAGCAATTTGAATTAAAGGGAAGCTTGCCTCACACTTTAGATGCTGAAGTTTCCATTACTCTATTTGCATCTTTTTTGTTGTTTTCTTTTACTTTCTTGTTTTTGAATTATTTAAATTTTGGATTTTTAAGAGTTATATCTTATTCGTTTGGGGCGGCATCTCTTCCAATGGTTATATTGTTTATAACAGGTAGTTTTGGGGGATATTTTTCTGAAGATTTAGCTATTTTTTCATTGTTAACTAATCGAATAAAAGGCCTATTTATAGCAATTGCAATGCTCTCAATGGCTTACTTAATCTTCAACTTAGGTTAATTCATAATTACAATTTAAGGCAATTTCAAATGGAACTGATTGTGTCGGGAGCTTCAGAATAGTTGAGCATATCTCAGCAATATCTTCTGGTTGTGTCATTCTAGATTTATCCATGGAAGAGATATTTTGGGCCATTTCAGTATTAACCCAACTTGGGCAAATTGCAGAAATTCTTATATTTTTATCCCAACCTTTATTTTTCATTGTTTGGCATAATCCCATCAATGCAAACTTTGAAGAAGAATAAGCGGCTAAATCTCCTTTGGATCTTTTACCACTCATTGAAACTAAAACAATTATTCTACCTCTGCCTGAAGTAGATAAATGATCCCAAGAAAGCCTACATAAATTCCAAATTGCTAAAAAATTGATATTTAGTGTATTTAAAATTTCCTCTTCATCGCAATCTTTAAATAAGAAAGGAACTTTCGATAATACTCCAGAACAATTTATTAATGAATCAAATCCCCCATATATATCTACGGTATTTTTTATCCAATTTTCGGCTGTAATTTTTTTTAATGCATCATACTGGTTGATTATAATTCTACCTTCTGGCCATTTATTTGGATCAATAGCACTTCCTTTTAATGATTCTAAATCTCTTATGCCAATACTAATTCTATTGCCTTCTTTTAATTCTTTATGTGCAATATTTAGTCCAATACCTTTACTGGCTCCACTTATTAGTATGGTTCTCATTTTTGAACTATATATTTGGAAATATTATCCTAATTAACATTTTAAATTCTCTACCATGCATAACCATAAGACCTTTCTTTACACTCCATGGAGCCTTTATAAACATTACGCACATCGCATATACAATCTCTCTTAAGGAAAGAGTATCAGTTAGAAAACCATACCATTGGTTTTTAGGTAGTTCGAAAAAACTGCCAAAAAATTCTCTCAATAGTTTCTCGTCAAACCTCATGAGTTTTTCTAATCCAAATTGGTAAAGTGATTTCTTCCTAATTAATTCTTTTGACCATAAAGTTTCCCAACCTTTTCTAGCAATATGATAGGTACTTAGATTTTTGTGTTTAATTGCTTCTGAGACTGCCTTGGCGACAAGTGGAGCTCTTCTTAAAACATTACCAATTAAATATCCAGATGCAGGATGTACCATTGAAGCAGCACCACCATATCCAAGTATTTGTTGTTTGAAATCTGGGATTGGCATATTCATAGGGAGAAATAAGCCAAGCTCTTCATGTTGCATGCTTGTGATTGATATATTTCGATAAGAAAGCCTCTTCTCTAGTCTCTCTTTTAAATTTTCCATTGTTAGAGGATTTACTAAACCAAGAGATGTCTCTTCAAGAAAATATTTCCCATCCCCCATATCCATGGCATAAAGAAAAGTGGGAGGTTCTTTTTTTTGCTCATCATTAAGATGGTCATTTCTATAGTCCATTAATACAAACTGCCCTTTCTTAAGTGGAGGTTTACTAAAATTACCTACTATCCCATAACAAGTTTGGACTGCTAAGGGACCACACGATTTTAATTTAAGAAAAACAGGATCATATCCTGTTGCATCTACTACTAATCTTGCAGAGTAAGTATTGCCATCTTTTGTAGTTACTGTACTTTTGTATTTTTCAAAATGTATTTTGTTTGCAAAGCCTTGATGCCATTTAATAAGAGCCTTATCGCATTCATTAAACCAATAATTGTGGAGTTTCTTTTTATCAAATAGTCCATAATCTATTGAATGTTCCGTGGCTTTATTCTCGTCGTCCAGCTCTTCTAAAGCGCCGTGCCCAAAAAAACTTACAGTATTCTTCCATCTATATTCAAGTAAATCCTGAAGCCCGAGTTGATCAACTTCTTCCCCCCAAATGCCATATGTGTTTGGCCAAGGTTCATCTGGTCCATTTGGAGAAAGCACTTCAACATCTAATTTTTCCTTTCCTAAAGCTGAGGCAATTGCCATACCTGCAGGCCCCGCACCCAAAACAAGAACATCTGGCATGTTTTCTTCTGACATTAAATATAAATCTTATGATTAAAGAAATTTATGCAAAAAGTTATTAATTCTGGGCTTAGGATTATATATTTCATCCAATACTTATAATGAGAGTAGATTAATAATAATCAAATTACTCAATTACTAGTGACTAAGTTTTCAGTGTTTTAACAATAATTTATAAGATTACAAAATAAAAAATACTTAAAATTTTTTTTATTATAAAAAAAATACATAGCAAGTTAAATGATTAAAAATAAAAATATTTTAATTACTGGAGGTAATTCAGGCATAGGGCTTTTTGCCATTATTAATTTACTAAAGAAGAAAAATAATTTATACGTTGTAATAAAATGTGAATTAAGAAAGAATGAATTTCTCAAAACAATTGAGAAATATTTTGATAAGAACTACCTCAGTAAATATTTAAATATTATTGAAAATTGCGATCTTTCAAATCTAGAGAATATTAAAAAAATTAAGGATTACTTTATTAGTAAAAAGATTTTTTTAGATGTTTTTGTTTTAAATGCAGGATTGCAATATACGGGTTCTTTTTACCCTAAAGTATCAAAACAAGGAATAGAACTAACTTTTGCAGTTAATCATCTTGCACATTTTTACTTGGTAAATCTCTTGAAAGACTTAGTTAGAGATAAAGAAGAATCTAGAATTATTATTACATCATCAGATGTACACGATCCCAAAAGCCCAGGTGGGAATATAGGAAAGAAAGCAGGGCTTAATAATCTAGTTGATTTTAGAAAAAAAGTTACGGGTCAATTTTTAAATTTTAATGCTGATGAATCTTATAAAAATAGTAAGTTATGTAATATTTTGTTTGCTAAAGAACTTGCAAAAAAATTAAAAATATCCTCTAGTAAAATTTCTGTAATTACTTGGGGTCCCGGTCTCGTAATACCAAATGATGATTCAGGTTTTTTTAGATATAGTAAACGTTTTAATCTCTTTGGATATTTAATTTTTTCTAAAGTTGCAAAAAATATTTTAGGAATTTCTGAAAGTTTAGAAAATGCTGGAAAGATTCTTTCTCAGATTGTCCTTGATTCTAATTTAAATAATGTTGGTTTCATATATTTAAGTAATAAACTTATAGATAGAAAAAAACATAAATTAGTTGAAAGTAATGTTAGTGATGAAGCCAATAGTGATGAGTTGGCTTCAAAACTTTGGATTTTAAGTGAAGAGATTTGCCGATCATTTGGCTTTGTTACTCTCAATATTTAAGGTTTGGGTTGGGAATGCAAACTCTATATTATTGGCTGCAAATTCCTCAATAATTTTTAAATTTATAGATTGTTGAGCTTCCATCGCTGCAAGATAATTATTTGTGGGTATGTAATAAACAAGTTCGAAATTAAGACTGAAGTCGCCAAAATCTGTGAAATGACATCTATCAAAAGATGCATCTTTTGTCTCTTCGATTATTTTTTTAATTATTATTGGAATCAATTTCATAAGTTCTGGAGAGGTTTCATAAACAACTCCCAATTTATGCACTAACCTCCTTTTTTTCATTTGTGCGTAATTTGAAATTATCCCATTTGTTAGAGCGCTGTTGCTCATTACTATTACTTCTCCATTAATACTTCTTATCCTTGAGGATCTTACCCCTACCCTCTCAACCATTCCTAAGACTCCATCAGATTTAATAAACTCACCTTTTTGAAAAGGTTTATCAAGCAAAATTGTTATATATTCAAAAAACTCCTGAACTGGATCTTTCAAAGCTAATCCTGCTCCAATACCACCTGCACTTAGTAAAGCCCAAATAGCAGTCATTTGAACACCTATATTTTGTAAGAAAAATATTGACCCAATAGTCCATGTTAATGCTTTTATCAAAGGAGTTAGTGAAGATATCATCGAACTAATTGAGGAATCATTAATTTTCGATGTCGATTCTGTTAAAGATCTTATTAAAACTTTGTTGAGTGCTTTTATGATGATTATTAATATAAATAATTTCAGAATATTCAATAAGACAGAGATAAAAGTTATTTCATCAGCAAAAAAATAGTCAATTGAAAAATAAAATGAGAGGAGGAAACCTATAGGTTTAATAATTCCTGAGATAACCTCAAAAATAAAATCATCGAAATTTGTTTTTGTCCTTTTGGAGATTTTTTTAAAAAATATTTTTGAAAGTTTAGAAATTATTATCGACAATAAAATTCCAATAAAAAAAATAGATATTGCCAGAAGGAAGTTTTCAGTAACTAATTTCATATTCAGATAAACTTTAAAAATAGATCTCTAATGAAATTTTAAATTATCTCTATAAAACATACCAGTATTAATTTTCTTCAACTCATTATTATATTTCTAATTTCTTTAAATTGTTTTCTATCAGCAGTTTTGCATAATTCAAAAATTATTGCTTCAGTAGTTGTTAAGATCGCCCCCTTTTGGGTCATTCTCTGTAATGCTATTTCATGATCTACCCTATTTCGACTGCCCATAGAATCTGATATGAGAAACACTTCAAATCCTTTTTTTAAACAATCTAAGACTGTTTGTTGAATACAAATATGGGTTTCGATACCACAAACTATTAAATTAGTAACTTTCTTATTTTTAAGTTCTTTTGCGAATTCTTCTATTTTAGCTAGGCTAAATTCCATTTTTTCAATTTTTCTAAATCCAGCTTTGGGTAATAATTCAGGTATAGTCCCCCCTAATTTGAGCGGGTTCTGTTCAGATACAAATATGTTTTCTTCTAAAATTTGGTATGCATTCAATAGCTTTTTGACATTTTTGATTATTAAATCCTTATTGAAAATTGGTCTTATTATCTTTTCCTGTAGATCAATAATTAGTAAAGCGTTTACTGTCGGTGATAGATTATCGGAAGAGATTTCATGATCCTTCATCATTTCTATATCAAAGATACATTTAACATAATATTTTGAAGAACTTTAGTAAACATTTTTAAATCAAAAAGTTGTTTTACTCTCATCTAGAGTTATTATTGAGAATAGCCATGGGTTAAGTTTTGTCATTATCCTCTCAGTTCAATGTCATTACATCCCCTCTTGGTGATGATTTACATAAAGATGGGAAGAGGCTAACTCCTCAGAGACTAAAGGTTCTTAATTTATTTGAAAATATTGGTTCTGGAAAGCATCTTAGTGCTGAAGAGGTTCATGAAAAGTTAGTTAAATCAAGTTCCAAAGTTTCACTCGCAACAATTTATAGAACTTTAAGGCTTTTAGTACAAATGGGTTTACTTCATGAATTAGAACTCAGTGAGGGTGGACACAGATATGAATTGCTTAGTAACGACACACCTGACCATCATCATTTGATTTGTATTAGGTGTGGAAGAACAGAAGAATTCGAAAATGACGAAGTTTTAGAAGCAGGAAAAGTTGCAGCAAAAGTTAATGGATTTAAACTAATTGAATCATCTTTAAATGTAAGAGCTATATGTCCTAATTGCATTTAGGATATTTTATTAACTTAAAGTCCCTCTGCAACTTGATCCTGCACCTGCAGTGCACGCAAAACAATGTTCTTTTACCGCCACATCGTAGTCAAAAGTAAATGATTCATCCAATAAATCATAAAGTGTCTTTGGACCGTTATTTTTTCGGAAATTTATCTGTTGGTTAAAGTCACAATCATAAATTTCTCCTAGCCAATTTACACTAATAGTCTTTTTGCACATAAGATTTTCTAAATTTTTTTCATTAAAATTTTCTTTTAGTAATTTGTAATAAGTATTTAGTTTCCCTTCTCTTCTTAGAGATTCTTCATATCTATTTATTGGCATATTAGTTATTGTGTATAAACTATTAAAAAAAATATTATATTTTTCGAATAGTATTTTTTTATAATCCTTTTCCAATGTTTCCTGAGAAGGAGGAAGAATTGGGTTTACAGGATTGTAAACAAGATTTAGTTGCAATCCAATTTCTTTCTTTCCATAGCCTAGATCATTAAGAATTTTTATAGCATTAATACTTTTATCAAAAACCCCAATACCTCTTTGAAACTCAACATTATCTTTTTCGTAACATGGTAGCGAAGCAGTAACTATTACTCTATTCTTTGCAAGAAATTGAGGAAGATCTTCATAACCTTCTTCAAAGAAAATTGTTAAATTGCATCTATCAATAATATCAACTTGTTTTGTGCTTAAACTAGTTATTAGGTTTTTGAATTCTGGGTGAAGTTCTGGCGCGCCACCTGTTATATCTAAAGTCTTGATTTTGTACTTATCAATTATTTTTGGAATAAGAGATATTATTTCATTGGACATCTTTTCAGTTCTTAAAGGACTTGAATTGACATGACAATGCTTACAAGCCTGATTACATTTATAACCTATATTAATTTGTAATGTTTCTATAGGTTCTTTATATATTGAGGGGAATTTTTCTTTCATAAATCTATTATTTATAAATTGTCATTCGAAAATTAAAAAGTCAACTATTTTTTTTAAATTTTGATCTCTTATTAGCAAGTTCAATAAACCAACTTATATATTCTTTGGGACCATTTTGAAAAACCATATCAAACTTTAAATTGTCATAAGAATCACTGATCCCTGTTAAACCAGTTTTTTTTGTAGAAGGTCTTTCAACTTCACCAGAACTACTATCGACAAAAATTATTTTATTATTAATACCAAATTCATTACCTAATATTTGTATAAATTCTAAAAAAGATCTGTCACTTCCTCCTCTTAAATAACTCATCTCACCATTATTTTTTTTTGATGTTATTGTGTCACCAACTCCTACAATCAATGGCATATCTTCTATTTGAATGGTTCTTTTGCATAAATTAATTTTTTCCGTAATAGAATTTGGAGAGTCTCTAAAATTAAAATTACTTCCAAAAGGAGATTTACCAGTTTTATACGAAATAAATTTATTTAAAAGAAATAAAACTCCAGAATCTTTAACCGCTCCTTTAATAAGTAATTGTATGTCTGTTGATCCAATATCATCTTTAGAAGAAAGTTTAATTGTTTCCATACCATTTTTATTTCCTAAATTTGGTGAAATATGAAGGAAAAATGAGTTTTTGAGGCCTTCGGATTCAGCTTTGAATATGATTTCATTCATCATTCTTTCAAAACTAGTTTGAATAAGCTTTCTTTTATCAGAATCATTGTCAACTAAATCAAATAGACTATTGAAATTAATCGTTGGCGAGAAGCGTGTTTCGCATATTGATTTTACGGCGTGAGAATTGATATCTTCTTGGCTAAGTTCAGGAAAAATATTCTTAACTATAAAATTAAATTTTGGTCTTATTAAACTAGGTACTTTAGATAAAAAATTTAGTTCTTCTTTTGAAACTCCTTCAAAACTTATTTTCCCATTATTTTCTTGATACTCTACTCCACAGGCTGCTAAACCTCTTAAATATAGTTCTTTGCTTTTAGGCTCAGAAGTACTTCTTAAACTCCTTTCTATTATTCTGTTAACCCCTCTTGGACCTTCATGTTCCCCGCAAGTTAATACAAAGAATTCTTCGGCAAATTCTTTTACTGCATAGATATATTTTGATTCTAACTCTCTAGTCATTGGATCTTTAACTAAAGGGATACAAACTCCATCAATGTCTTGAATAATTAAGATATTTTTAGAAGAAATTAATTGTTTTTGTACTTTTAAATTACTTGCCATATATTCCATATTTATATTTATTTCTCTTTTAATTTAATTTTCATTTTTAATAGAAATTATAAATTAAAAAATTCAATATTTACAATAAATAATTTGCTATGGTCAAGAATTGCTTTAATGTAGAAAAATGTTGGTATGGATTAGAAATTAAAAAAATTATCAAGAATTTCCAAAAATGAAGAATAATTTTATAGAAAACATAAATGATGAAAAATATTTTTATTCATTGATTGAAGATATAGAGAACAGCAAAGTTGGATTCTACAGTGTTGGTTTATATCCTGCATCATTAGCATACAACTGCGCCATGCATGGAAAGTCAAATAATATTCTTTTAGCTCCTAGAGAAGATAGAGATTTATTAGGCGCCTTCTCAAATGATGTTCTTTCTGATATGGATAATGAGACTATAGAAAAGATTAAGAGAATGGGACATTATTCTTCAGAGGGAATAAGAAAGTCTTTTGATCTAAAAGATCTTCTATTGGATTGTGAGATAGTTATTCTTGCTGCAAACAGTAATCACATACAAGATGATGTAAAAAATGCTTTAGAACTCAGAAAAACTTTAAAAAGAGAAAATGTGGTTCTTGGCTGTCTTGTTGGTTCTTTTTGCATTGATAATAAAAATAAAACCCCTTTTATTCTCTGTAATAAATATCCAAATTTAGCTTTTTTTACAGGATTTCATCGTCACGGAGCTTTACGAAATCCTAATGATAGCTTTACTGCGAATTTCTGCCATCCTGATTCCCTAACTGCTTTAATAGGAGCTCGCATTCTGAATCAATTGTCGCCAAAAATTCAAGTTTCTCCTGGAGTTCATAATATTGAATGTCAATATATAAAATCAATAAAAAATATCTCATCTATATTTGCAGGTTTTGTAAATAACTTTCATTCCGATAAGCCAGGAATGCTACCTACCATTAATACGATTTTGTTAACTCAATGTTTGGATCAGGCCGCATCAGTATCATTACAAGTTAGAAAAGAAAATAAATTAGACAATAAATATCTTTCATTAAAAGAACTTGGTTATGGTGAAGAAATAATTAGTGCAAATGAAATAATCAATGATAAATTTTGTGAAAAAGGAGATTATACTTTTTCTCAATTAAATGCGGTTAAGGCTGACGTTTTAGGGAGTATGACTCTACCAACTGAAGGAAAACCAACAAGGAATTTTCAGGCAGGACAAGTTTTATCAGATATGCTTTTGCAACTCAACAGATGTCCAAAAGATGTCTCAGAATTTATAAATTGGTGTAATAAAAATTCTCTCAGTCAAGGAGGTTTAGAAGGTCTAAAATCCTTGAAATTTTGGCCAGAAATTTATAAAGAATTCAAAATCAAAAATAACAATTGTTCAATGATTAATCTGATTTATTTATGCTTTAATGCTAATTCAGAAGAAAAAAAAGAAATTTATAAGGTTTTAATTAGTTCAGAAGAAATTACTAATTTTTGCCAAGAATCCGTTAAATCTGAATTATCTTTAGAACTAAACGAAAAATTAAAAGGAGATTATCTTTTTAATGATATTGAAATCCTTTACAAGAAATTGTTTATTGACAAAGAGGAAAAAGATCTTAAAAAAAATAATTATACTAATCAAATTTCTAAAATAAATCCAAGTTATATCAATGTATTGAAAATTATTAATAATTATTTTAAAAATTGATTATTTATTTAATTTGCTAAAAAGCTAAGTTCTTCATTTATTTACTAATTTTGATCGCGGGGGTAGAATTATTAAGGTTTTAAAAGGTTTTTTTTGAAAAAGGAATTATCACATCGTTCTCATGAACTGAAAGCTCTTGGATGGAATCAAGAAGACTTAACAAGATACGAAGATTTATGGGACTACAGTCAAAGATGGGGATTAATAAATTTAGAAAGAGAAGACAGACAGTTTTTGAAGAAAGCAGAAAAGTTGCTACCAAAGATCCAAAGTAAAAAGATATCCATCAAAAAAACTATTGAAGAAAAATCATATTATTTATGGTTAAATTTTTACCTCGATGCAATTAATATTTTTAGTAATTCTAATCTTCCAAAAAATAAACATGGTGTTTGGACACTCTTAATTGAAGAGGAAATAAAACTTCTTAAGGAATTGCAACCAGTTATGAGTCTTACAGATACTTTAAAAGCCAAGAATATATTCCAAATTAGAAAAGAACTCATAAATAAAGCTTTTAGCGAATTTGACGCTAAAAACAACGATAAGTTTTTCAATTTTGATGAGGCTCTAAACAACTCTGAAAATGATGTTGGTAAGAATTGGAAATCAATTACTGAAAAAGATCCTGAGGCTAATAAAACTTTCCCAATAATTGATCCTGCAAATATTGATAAATTCAGATCTGCGATAAAAGAGGATTTGAGTTTATATATGAAAGATAATTACCCTTCATTAAAAAAGGATTTATAAATATTTATCTTTTTTTTGTTTTTTTTTTGGACTTTTTTAAGTTAAATAGATAATAGGATTATTTAAAAATTTTGAGCAACCAAAAGTTCGAGACTCTTCAGTTACATGCAGGCCAAGTTCCTGATCCAACTACAAATTCCAGAGCAGTACCTATTTATCAAACTAGTTCTTATGTCTTTGATAATGCAGAGCATGGAGCGAATCTTTTTGGATTAAAAGAATTTGGAAATATTTATACTCGACTTATGAACCCCACCACAGATGTCTTCGAAAAAAGGATGGCAGCTTTGGAAGGAGGTATGGCAGCACTTGCAACATCCTCAGGTCAAGCCGCTCAATTCTTGGCAATCGTAAACTGCATGACAGCAGGAGACAATTTTGTCTCTACATCTTTTCTTTATGGTGGGACCTACAATCAATTTAAAGTACAATTTCCAAGATTAGGAATAGAAGTTAAATTTGCTGATGGTGATAGTGTCGATAGTTTTAGAAATAAAATTGATGATAAAACCAAAGCAATATATGTCGAATCAATGGGAAATCCTCGGTTCAACATTCCAGATTTTGAAGGCCTCTCTGCTTTGGCTAAGGAAAATGGAATTCCTTTAATAGTGGATAATACCCTTGGTGCTGGTGGTGCTTTAATAAGACCAATTGATTTTGGAGCCGATGTCGTTGTTGAAAGTGCAACGAAATGGATCGGTGGACATGGAACTAGTATCGGAGGTGTTATTGTTGATGCTGGAACCTTTGATTGGGGAAATGGTAAATTCCCTCTAATGAGTGAGCCAAGCGCTGCTTATCATGGGCTCGTTCATTGGGACGCTTTTGGTTTCGGTAGTGATATCTGCAAATCTTTGGGAGTTCCTGATAATAGAAATATAGCTTTTGCGTTAAGAGCAAGACTTGAATGCCTAAGAGACTGGGGATCAGCTCAAAGTCCTTTTAATTCTTTCTTGTTATTGCAGGGTTTAGAAACTTTAAGTTTAAGGATAGAAAGACAAACTTCTAATGCTCTTGAATTAGCAAAATGGTTAGATTCTAATTCTTATGTAAGTAGTGTTAATTATCCTGGCCTAGAATCTGATCCATATTACTCAAGTGCCAAAAAATATACTACTGGAAGGGGAATGGGTTGCATGCTTATGTTCTCTCTAAATGGAGGTTATGAAAATGCAGTGAAATTTATTGATTCCTTAAAATTAGCGAGTCACCTTGCTAATGTAGGTGATTCAAAAACTTTAGTAATTCATCCGGCTTCAACAACTCATCAGCAATTATCTGAAGAAGAACAATTATCTGCAGGAGTTACTCCAACGATGGTAAGAGTTTCTGTCGGAATTGAGCATATTGATGATATAAAAGCAGATTTCGAACAAGCACTTTCACAAATCACATAGTAAAGGAGATTTATTGGCTTTAATAATTCCTAGCAACTATCACAAGATAAGTGATGTTGAGAAAAATCATATATCTTGGATCGAACCAGAATTGGCAAAAAGACAGGATATACGTCCTCTTAGGATTGGTATTTTGAATATCATGCCTCTTGGCAAGCAGTATGAATTTAACTTACTACATCCACTTGGTTTATCTCCTCTTCAAATTGAGCCAGTTTGGATAAAGCTTAAAACTCACTCTTATAAAACATGGGATCTTAATCATCTAAATAATCTATACATAACTTGGGAAGAAGCAAATAATCCAGAACCGTTAGATGGAATCATTATTACTGGGGCACCTATTGAGCACCTAGCCTTTGAGGATGTTAAGTATTGGGATGAATTTGTGAAAATTGTAAATGAAGCCAGAAATTCTTGTGCGAGTACTCTTGGATTATGTTGGGCTGGCTTTGCGCTGGCTTATTTGGCAGGGGTTGATAAGAAAGTTTTTGATAGGAAATTATTTGGGGTATTCCCTTTAAAAAGTCTTGTTCCTGGACATCCTTTGATGGGTACACAAGATGATGAATTTATTTGTCCTCAAAGTAGATTTGCAGGATTACCAGATTTGGAGATGGAGAAGGCCCAAAAAGAAGGGAAATTAAATTTGTTGGCTTATGGAGAAAACGTTGGGTATACAATATTTGAATCTAAAGATCAAAAACAACTTATGCATTTAGGTCATCCTGAATATACGGTGCACAGAATTATTAGTGAAATTGAAAGAGACAAAGAAAAGGGAGATGTCCCTCCTCCTGAAAATTTTGATCTAAATAGTTCAAAAACCGCTTGGAGATCTCATAGGAATTTGCTTTTCCAGCAATGGCTATGGTTTTGTTATCAACAAGTTAGTCTTAATTGACTCTTTTTAATGAGAGCTTTCTAAACCACCTAGTCTCTCAAATAAGTTAAGACTTTCTTTATTTAATCCTACAATTTCAACTTTAGAACCGCCATTCTGGAATTTTCTAATAATTTGCTCAAGAGCAACAACGCCACTTTGATCCCAAATATGAGCTGAAGACATATCAATTACAATATTTTCTGGATGTTCATGAATATCAAATCCTTGTAAAAAATAAATTTTACTTACAAAAAATAATTGTCCTTTTACGTTGTAAGTAGTCAAATTATTTTCTTTAGCTCTTGAGACAGTTATAACTTTTGCGACTTTTCTGCTGAAAAGAATTGCAGCTAATGCTACTCCTGCAATAACTCCAAGTGCAAGATTATGAGGTTTTGTAAGCATAGTAACTGCAAAAGTCATAAGCATAACTGCAGTATCGCTTTTAGGTATCTTTCTAATATTTTTTAATCCATTTATATCTGCCGTACTTATTGCGATCGTTATCATGATCGCTACTAAAGCAGCCATTGGTATTGCTCCAATCCAAGACTTCAAGAGGATGATCATAATTAGGAGAGATATACCTGAGGAGAGGGTTGATAATCTAGATTTGCCACCATTTTCAGTATTCATTACAGATTGCCCAACTAAGGCGCATCCTGCCATTCCACCAAATAAAGATGCCACAATATTTGCGATCCCCTGCCCTCTTGCTTCTTTATTCTTATTAGAACTTGTATCAGTAACATCGTCTAAAATGTCTTGAGTTAAAAAGGTTTCCATTAAACCCACAAGAGATATTGCAAGTGAGGTCGGTAAAATTATCCCTAATGTTTCAAGACTAAAAGGTACTTTTCCATTTTCTATTGATCCAAAAGGCAGAGAAATACTTGGTAATCCATCAGGTAATTTACCCAAATCGCTAACTGTTGGGACATCTAGATTAAAGAATATGCTTAAAAGAGTAATCACTACTATTGCGATAAGTTGAGATGGGACTACTTTTGTGATTTTTGGAAGCCCATAGATAATTACTAATCCTAGGATTACAAGGATCCAAACTTCTGGAATCTGAGAGTTAACTGGATATTGACTTAAAGTTTGTTCAACTAATCCTTTTGATTCTTTAATACCTATTCCTAACTGAGGTAGTTGTGCTTGAAATATTAAAAGTGCCAGTGCATTTACAAATCCACTTAATACTCCTGTTGGGACGAATCGCATTTGGTAGGCAAGTCTTAAATATCCCCAAAGAATTTGGAAAATTCCAGTTAATATTCCAGCTGCAATAAGATATGGGACTCCTAATCCAGGAGCTTGTGATTCTCCATAAGCAACAAGTCCAGTCATCAAAAGAGCTGTTGAACCTGTGGCTGAAGTGATCATCCCACTTCTCCCTCCAACAATCGCAATTGTTATAGATAAGCAAAATGCACCAAAAAGGCCAACCTTAGGATCTACACCAGCTATACCTGAAAAAGCAATTGCTTCTGGGATCATTGCAAAAGCAACAACTAAGCCAGAGAGAATATTTGACTTTGGATCATCTAACCAATTTTTAGATAAATATCTTGAGAAATTTGACATTGTAAGTTTCTTTATAATTAAGAAGTTACCTCATAAAGGAGGCAAAATACCTTGAGGGTCAAAAATATTCTTTAAAGTTTTTAATTCATTCATTCTATTTCCAAAAGCTAATGTGAGTTCTTCCTCATGAGAATTTAAATGATTATGTAATTGGGCTAAGTGAATATTTGGATAAAACCTTTTTAGGTTACTCCACGATCTATAAATCCAGTCCAAAGCGACTTCTTTTTCTTGAAGATCATTTTTTTTCCATGATGCATATATCCATGGTTTCCAAGTACTTTTTCTATGCACAAAAAAGCTTGAGCCATGATTTAACTTTTTAGTTTTGCAACCTAGTTGTTGAGAAGCAACATAACAGGAATTATTAGGTTTATTGTCCATTATTTCATTAAGACATTTTATGAAAATTGGGATATCATTTTTTAAATCTTCTCCAAGAAGACTTATTACCTCAGAATGGTTATTTGCATTCAGTTCATATAAATTCAATTCCTTTGGGAAGAAATTTATTTTGTTAAAGTCCTCATAAAATTTGTTTTCTAGAGCAGGATATTTGTCTAGAAGCATTAAGTATTCTTCTGTTCTTTTATCCTCTAAATTATTTTTAAGTTCAGCAAAAATATATATATAAATTTTTTGGGCATAAATCCATTGAAGACTAATATTTTCTGGAAATTCCTCTGATAGTTGTATTATTTCTGAAAGTTCATTTAGATTTACAAATCCTTCAATAACCTTAATTGGATTAGATTGGATAGTATTAAGTTCTATTTCGGTAATAATTGAGAAGAAGGGTGCTGCGCCTTTAATTGCTTCCCAAATCAATTGTTTTTCTGGATTTATTTGATTTTTTCTTAAAGAGATAAATTTGCCATTACCCAAGAAACCTTTTATTGATTCAATATTATCGATAGCTAATCCGTAGGCTCTACTAAGTGGGCTTACTCCACCAGTAAGTATATAGCCTGCTCCAGGAAGTTTAGAAAGTCCGATTGGAAAACTTCGATTATGTTTTTGTAAATGATTTACTAGATTCCCCATTATTACTCCACCACCAATTGTTACTAAATTGCTTTCTCTATCTAGGTGAATTTTGCCGTAATTTTTTCTTAGATCAAGAGTTGTAAAATCATTTTTAGCACAGCTAGAGGTTGTACCTCCACTACATACGCAAAGGTGCTCGAATTTTTCCTTAGAATAATTATCTTCATTAAATAAGGAATCATCCACTTCATAAATTAATTTCTTTAACTTTGCATCCTTTGAATTAATATTTGGAATTTCAAGCAAGTTATTATTTTTTTTCACTACAAAATATTGTTCTTTACTATTATGGTATAAGTAATAACTTAATTTTGGATAATTTAGATTCGAAGTTAGATAATCAAGTCGCGATTCTTATCTGTGGACATGGGAGTAGAAATAAACTAGCCATTGATGAATTTCAAGAACTAACTAAACTCATCCAAAAAAGATATCCAAACATTTTAGTTGAATATGGTTTCTTGGAATTTGCCAAACCTTCACTTATTGATGCTCTAGACAAGTTAAAAGATCATTCTATAAAAAAAGTAATTGCAATACCCGCAATGCTTTTCGCTGCTGGCCATGTGAAAAATGATATACCTAGCTTGCTTATGAATTATTCAAGTAAAACAGGTATTGAAATAATTTATGGAAGAGAATTAGGTATTAATAATTTAATGATTAGTGCAGCTTGTGAAAGAGTAAAAGATGTATTTAAACAAAATAATACTCTCAAACCTGAAGAATCATTATTAGTTGTTGTTGGTAGAGGCTCTTCTGACCCAGATGCGAATTCCAATGTTTCAAAAATTACGAGAATGATCGTAGAGGGTATTGGTCTAGGGTGGGGGGAAACACTTTTTTCTGGAGTAACTTTCCCTCTTGTTGAACCTGGCTTGAAAAATGTTGTGAGACTTGGTTATAAAAATATAATTATCTTCCCTTATTTCCTTTTCTCAGGTGTGCTT
Organism: Prochlorococcus sp. AG-418-F16; assembly: GCA_003214235.1. Classification (GTDB taxonomy): domain Bacteria; phylum Cyanobacteriota; class Cyanobacteriia; order PCC-6307; family Cyanobiaceae; genus Prochlorococcus_A. The sequence goes on along the minus strand of QCLW01000001.1, from coordinate 65,734 downwards.
GTCACAAGAATAAAAAGGCAAAGTGATTTAGTTGAGATTAATAATCCACATATTTCATTTATACATGCAAAATATCTTTCATCACAGTCTTATGTTGTCGACACTTTTGTAGAAAGGATTGAAGAGATTCTTAATAACGAGGATAAGAATTTTATGAATTGCTCCACTTGTAAATATCGATCCAATTTATTTGGCTTTGAAAAAGAAGTTGGAATGGTACAAGAAAGTCATCATGACCATGTAGAGGGTTTGGGTATCAGCTGTGATTTATGTGATCCTGAATGTAATGGTGCTTGTGAGATACAAAATCAAACCCTAACTCATAACCAAGAAAAATCAAATTTACCAGAAGGTGGATACTTGGAACATGAACATGTGGAGGATCATCAACATAAACATCACCACCATAGTATTTATCCAAATTCAAAACACCCTTTAGGACCTGTCACGCTTCGCTTGCCTAATGAAGATCAAATCTTAAGAAAATCCATTGAAAATAACTGAATCACCTGTCTCTTTCTCGACTAAGTCTTAATAGACTCAATATATATAAGTATTCTTAATATAAAATCTTGAAAGTATTTTGAGGTGTATTTTCCACAAAATACAGACCGTTTTCCACGTCCAAATCCACATTGGATTAGAAATGCCAGTATTTTTCAAATAAAACAGGACTTCAACATTATTGTTGACTTTTTTTTTTTCTTTTACCAATTTCTTTATTTAAAAAGTATATTTTTAAAAAATTAATTTATAACATGAGTCTCATATGATAATTTCAAAAGTTATCTGGGAAATTTTTTTTGACATTTATAAAAAAAAACACAATCATAGTTGTGTAGAAAAATAAGTTTATGGATCAAATCAGCCAAACAAATTTATCCGACGTGAATAACAAGGAATGCTCTTCAAAAAAAGTCTCTTTAGAAACAGAGCTTTCAGAAAGTCTCTATAACACTATGAAAGATTTCGTATTAAGTAACCCTACTTGGGATCAATATAAGCTTATAAATTCAGCATTAGCTACTTTTCTGGTTCAAAACGGATGTACTGATAATTCTGTCTCAGAGATTTATTTAAATCAACTATTTACTCCTTCTAAATCTTTTTAATATTTAGGCAGGCTCTCCTACACAAGGCCATCATTGTAAGTGTTGGGCTTTGCCAAGATGAAGTTGGCCAGCAGGCTCCATCTAGTACAAGTACATTCTTGCATCTCCATATTCTATTAAATTTATCAACTACGCTATTTTCTTCATTAGTTCCCATTGGTGCGCCTCCTACTTCATGTATGTAATATCCTGGGGGAGGGGGACCATCTGAAAGTGCGATTAAGTTTTTTGTAAGTAAACTACCTAATGGGATATTAATTAATTCATCAATATTTTTTATTTCTCCATTTGCAGCTTCTATAGATTTTTGTATTGTCTTTTCCATATGCTTTGCCATATTTAACTCATTTTCGCTCCATTCGAATTCAATGTAGGGAATTGGGATACCCCATTCATCTGTTTTTCTTGAGAGAGAAACTGAGTTTTTCTCTCTAGGAAGGACTTCACCATGGGCGATAAGAAAGCCAATTGATTTGTTTGTTTCTTTTTGCAAAAATTTAGGTATCCCTAATCTATCAATTGCCCCCCAGATTCCATAACCTCTATTGAAACTTATGTCGTCAATTTTTGGTAAATTTGAACCAAATGGAATAAAGAAGCTGCCCGCTCCAGAAAGATAGGGAGGATTATCTAATGGTTTTTCTGAATTTTTTATTTTTGGGACTGAAAAAAATCTACAGATAGATATATGGTCCATGAGGTATTTACCTAATTTCCCAGAATTATCTTTAAAACCTGAGGAATTTGATTTATATTCTGAGTTTAGTAGTATTCTGAGAGTTGAAATTGTTGATGCGCAAAGAAGGATTAAATCACAATTTAATTCTTTTTTGCATCCATTTTCTAGGTTTACGATCGTTAGTTTTGATGCAAGCTGTGTTATCTTGTTAATTTCAAAAGATTCCACTAGGTGATTTGAGATTATTTGTACATTCCCAGTATCTAAAGCTTTTTTTAAAGTGCTTCCTAAACTAGAGGACTTGGGCCAATTTTTATCATTAACTGATGAATTACGGTCAAATCCTCTTGATTGGATAAATGGATAATTTAATTTTGATTTAACTTTGCTGCCAAAAATATTTTCGTTTTCTGTAAGAGGGATTTCACTAATATATTTACCGTTTGGGACTTCCTTAATATCATCTTTTTGTCCATAGATTCCACAGAAACTTTCAATGAAATCATAGTGTGGGGATAGTTCATCGTATGAAATAGGCCAGTTTACTCCGAATCCGTCTTTTTTAGCTGGATGAAAATCTTCTGTGGAAAGTCTTAATGTTATTCCTCCCCACGTTAATGATCTGCCCCCATATTGATTACCTTGAGTCCAAAGGAAGGGCTTTTTCTTGGGGAAGTCATAAGGATGCTTCAATTCATTTGAATATAAATCAGGATTATTTTTCCAATAACCAGGATGTTGGCATTGATTGGCATGTTTTTTTGTTAAAACTCCTGATAATCTTTTAAATGTACTTTTTGGCTCATGATTACTAGCTTCATGCCTTTTTAATTGAGGCCCTGCTTCTATTACTAAAACTTTTATCCCCTTTTCTGCCAATGTAAGTGCTGCTATTCCTCCTGTAGCCCCAGAACCAACAACAATTGCATCATAAGGACTTATATCCAAAACCTAGTTTGTGATTTATTATTTCAATAAATATAGCATTCAGTAAATAATTAATTTTTAGATTTCAGCTAAAGAAGTTAGAATTTATTGAAATACTACTCAAAAAAATGAGATTTATAATTTTTACTTTTTTAATAATTGTTTTAACTCTCCCTTCTAGAAGCTTCGCCGCGTTGGATTATGGTAAACAATCCCTAGTAGGAGCTGATTTCTCTGGGTCTGATTTAAGAGAAGCAACTTTCTATTTGACTGATTTACAAGACGCAAATTTATCAGGTTGTGAGCTCCAAAATGCGACTCTTTATGGAGCAAAATTGAAAGATACTAATTTGAGTAATTCCAATTTAAGAGAAGTAACTTTAGACTCAGCTGTTTTAGATGGAACAGATTTATCAAATACTAACTTGGAGGATTCTTTTGCTTATAGTACACAGTTTGAAAATGTAAAAATCCAAGGCGCAGACTTCACAAATGTTTTTTTGCCAAAAGATATTGTTAGGAAATTTTGTGAAACTGCCTCTGGCACTAATCCAATCACAAATAGAGATACCAGAGAAACTTTAGAGTGTGATTATATTTGAATTTATGCACATACAAGTTCTTTTTTAATTTTTCTTTGTTTATAAAGTGATCTTCCAACAGGCCAACCTAAAGTAGATAAATGTCTCATTAAAGAACCTGAGTATTTGAAATAAAGATTGTCTGAATATTTGATGCCAAGTTCATTTAGAGTGGTTATCAATAAAAATAGATCTTTCTTATTGCCTTTTTTCCTATCCAATAATATTAATGCCTCACTTGATAATTTTTTTTCTAGAACCTTATCATTTTCAGCAAAACCAACTTTAAGAGAATTAAATTCATCAGAATAAAGAGTATAAATTATTCCATCTTTAAATTTATCTTTAGAAGTGTCTACATTAAAACTTGATGATATTAATGTTTTGTATCCTTTTATGATTTTTCTGTTATTCATAATTATTTGATTTCATTCTGAGCTATTTCATATTTCTCCAATAGATTGTTTACTTCTGCTAATGCAATCCTCTTTTGACAGGCCGAGTCATATCTATTGACTGCTACTGAAGGTATTGAACCTTTGCTTTTCATTTCCCTTATCCCAGTTTCTAAACACTGAAAAGCAACACTAGATAGATCTCGACCCTCTGCTGCTGCCCAAACCTTTAAAAGATAAGTAAGATTTGATGGTACTGAGATTTGTACTTTGTTCGAATTTGAATTATTTAATGCAATATCATCGAGACTAATTTCTTTCGAGGAAATACTTTCTTTAACCTTTTTCTTCAAAAATTTTACTTGGCTTATAGTGTCTTCTTTATGCTTGATTTTTTGTTCTATTTCAAATAACTCTTCTTCAGAATTTATTAAAGCTTCTAATGCCCATTTAGCATCATCTTTCGCAATGGCGGTTTTATCAAGCCATTCATCTCTTATTTTTGACCAATTACTGGGCATAATCTTTAAGCGATAACTCTACAATAGTTTAATCTATATAGATTGTCTATAAAATCTATATAGAATTTATATAGATTACATAATATTTTAAATTTAGTTTTATTTATTGGGATCTCTAATGATAGAAATAATGTTAGTTAACAATTAAAATATTTAAAAAAAATCATTAAAATATGTTCTTATAGTTAATTGATTCTTATTCTTCTGATAATTGCACAAGATTTATTAGATAATTCAATGTTTAAAAAAAAATCAGTTATTTGTTTATTAAACAAAAAAGTTTCCGAGTTTTTAATCTCTTTCAATTAGTTCAATTTTATATCCATCAGGATCCTCAACAAAAGCCAAGACAGTCTTACTGTTTTTCATAGTTTTAGGCTTGGTTGTTACTTTACAACCATCATTTTCTAATCCTTGGCAAATAAGATGAATATCTTTTACTCCAATAGCTATATGACCATATTTATCTCCAAGCTCATAGTCTTCTGACTTTTTGTCCCAGTTATAAGTTAATTCAATTACTGTGTTTTCTTTTTCTGAACCATAGCCAACAAATGCCAAAGTGAATTTTCCATGAGGGTAATCCTTTTTTCTTAATAAATTCATACCTAATCTATTGACGTAGAAATCAATGGATTTATCTAAATCTCCAACTCTCAACATTGTATGTAGGATACGCATTTTGAATTATGAACCTTAACCAATTATCTAATATTTAATAAACATCTGCCAAAGTTGATATTTTAGAGGCTAAGTCTTTAATTAAGTTCAGAAAAATTAGGTTAAAATATGAATACTAAACTTCAACAATATATTGAATCAGATATCCCAGAGACTCTCATCAGTATTTTTGTATACTTTGCCATTAAAGGCAGCAATACCTTTTGGTTACTATTTGTTCTATAAGTATTCTTTTTTGAAAATACTATTATTACTAACTTTCCCAATAGCGATAATTGAAAAATCTTTGCCTTTTGGTAGTTTCTTATTATTTATAATTTTGTTTGCTGGATTAGCAAGAAATCCAAAAGTTCCCTATTTCGTTAGATATAACGCATGCCAGGCATTACTTATTGATATCGCTTTGATAATAATTTCATATCTCTTGAGAATATTTCCCATAGTTGAATTAGGCTCAATTATTTTTATATTTACACTATGTATTTTTATATATTCGATTTCGCAATGTATTTATGGCGTTGAACCTGAAATACCCTTAATTAGTAAATCCGTAAGAATGCAAATTTAAATAGATTTATAGATTTAATGACTTTCTTTAGCACTCATTCAGAATAGATTCCCATCTTTGTTGACTTGCCATTATTGCTTCCATTGGTGGATTAACCCCCTCTATTTTAAACGCTTTAATTAATGATTTATTAGCTAATAAGCCTAGTCTTGCCGCCTCTCTTTGCCTAGAGCATACTTTTTTTCTTGATCCCTCTTTTAGACTAATTTCGATTTCTTTAAGAATCTGGCTAGCTTCATTCGATTTAGAATAAAAATCATTCATATAAACATCAAGTACCGTATCAGCAAAAATTTCAACTGGAGAGATTATTGTGAATAAGCACACTATAAAAATGGTAAATACAAATATTTTCATAATTATCTTAAATAAATTTTTTTTTCGATCTCTTCAACACTAAATAAAAGGTAAGAACGCTAATTGTTCCCGAGGGACCAATTAAAATATGCCAAAATTGATCGCCACTAATTGAAAGATTACTTCCAAAGAAAGTTGTGAAAATAATACCAAATATTGGGTAAAGGATTAAAAGCCAATCTTTAAAAATTCTTTGCCAATTTATAATTAGAAAAATACTTATAATAACTTGAAAAAAAAGAGCAATCTGCTTATCAAATAAAAAATATGAGATTATTGAACAAAAAGAAATACAAATGTTAGTTATCAGAAAAAATTTATTTTTCATCACTGATATTGAAAAAAATGTTAGGCCTAAGGTTAGGAATGAATAAAATAACCAATTAAATAAAGAGGAATGATCAACGTAAATCCAAGAAGTTTGTGTATGATCTATCATTTCACAAATTGATGCTAGTCCTAAAGAAATAAAACCGAAAGGTATCATTTTGCTCTTATTTATTTGCGTGAATTTATTAATCGATTTAATTCCTAATATTATTGGAATTACTGCTGCTTGAATATGGGCTAATAATAAAATTGAAAAAAACAAAATCAATTCTCAAAGTAAATTCATCTTAAATTAAAATACAAAAAACCATTTTAAGTTATCTGAGGAGAGAAATATACCATTGCCCAACAACTATAATTAATAAAGTAAGAACGAAAGGAAAGGCAGGATAACGAGTTTTAAAATTTGCAGGTGGCCATGGTGACCATGAAATAAGTCTTCCCTGATCCTCAACAGGAGATGAAACTTTCTTTCTCTTTTTGGTTCCTGAGATATCAGTTGCAAATCCTTTACTCATAAAAATATATATTAAAAATAAATGATAACAATAAATAAATAAAATAAATGTTTTTGATGTTAGTCCTAAATAGATTAATTTTATTTGTAGATATTATTTTTTTCATATTGGTTTGAATTTTTAAATATTAAAACTCTACTAATAAGCTTATAAAGTTTGGTGTTGATAATTGAATAATGAGAAATCTGAAAAAAGCTTAAAAATTTTAAAAAAAATTATCATATTTTAAATTCTTTAAAAATTTTTATTTCTATAGGTTTAGTTACTTGTTTAATAGTATTAATAATGGTTCATTCGACATTAAGTTAAGAGTAATAAGGTACTTAGGATAAATTGAAAAATAATTTGATTTATAATTAAAATAGAACAAGAATCTAATATATACAATTATGGCTCGGAGAAAATCTAAAGTGAGAATTCTTCAACCATTTATGTTTTTCTTGATAGGATTTTTTCTAGGGATTGGCTCAATTTGGCCTGGATTAATTTCAGAAAATGGGAGAAAATGTTTCTTTAAAATAATACAAGACGGCAGCGATGGGAACGTTTCTATTGGGACTATTTTTTCTATATCTCCAAATTATCTTTTAAGAATTAGTAATGAAAAAAATAAATATAATAAGGTCCTATTAATAGGAGATTTTTGTTTTAGAAAAACTCAATAATTTTTTAATAAGATTTTTTTATCACTTTTTTGCTTTTTTAATCAGCTGGTTAGATATTAAGCCAATTAAAATATCTTTCTTCGATAGATTTTGAAATATAAGTATTAATTTATAATTTTCGAATTTTTAAAACAGCATGTAAATCTCGACAATTACTAAGAACGAGGAGATGATTTGAGCCTATAATAATACCCTTGCAGATACTCTAGTTTTCAAGCCTGACCATAACTGAATAGCTTATGTGGATCAGTTAACGTTTAATCGTTGACTGGTCCTTATTTTATTGGGTATTAGATCCACTAATGTCCCGGTTTTGACCACAAACCCTAGACTATCGTGACTTAAATAAGAAACTGATTTAAAATTTATTATGAACAAAAGCAATCAATGGCTACACAATATAATTATAAAAGCGTAAGAAAACTAGTTGATAAATATTTTTCTCTTCAATGGTGCAGAGATAATTTAGTTGTTCCACTTAATCTTGAGTCTGGGTTGCCAATGCAACCTGGAGTATTAAATATAGCGATTGCAAATTATTCTTACTTAGGAACTATTGCTGAACCAATAAAACAAAGAATCAACCAATCTGGAAATAATTTAAAATGCATCTTCATAGAGTATCCGCAAGAAGAAATACAAGAAATTTTAGATCTTGCTTCTGAAGAAAGATTTATAAATGGTGATTCACTAGAAATCTCTCAAATTGATGAAGATTCCGTTTTAGAGACCATAAGGGATGTTTCTGAATCTGAAGATGCTTTTAAATTCGAATTTGATAAAGATAAGGAAGAAGACGAAGATGAAGATGAAGATGAAGACGAAGATGAAGATGAAGACTCCGGAAGAGACACTTATGAAGACTATCTAGAGGAACAAATTATAGATTTAGAGACAGAGATGTCTTTTAGTAAAATCCAAGAGGCTGCAGGAAAGGTATTAATATATGCAAGAAAAAATGGACTATCTGATATCCATATAGAGCCAAGAGAAGAAGGTTACAAAATAAGAGTAAAAAAAGATGGTGTTTTGCAAAAATTCATGTCCATGCCTAGAAAACCAGGTATTCAATTAGTCGCGTGCTTAAAAAATATGGCCATGATGGATATTGCTGAAAGAAGAGCTATTCAAGATGGGAAAATTCTTAGGCTTTTAGAAGGCAATAGGCTTGAATTTCGTTGTTCGACATTGCCTGGGAAATATGGGGAGAAAATGGTTCTAAGAATGTTAAATAGTGATCCATCAGCTTTAAATTTAGATACCTTAATCCATATTGAAAGTGTAAGAAAAGACTTCAGGAAGATAATGAATGCTAAAAATGGGGTTGTAATTGTCTCAGGACCTACAGGATCTGGGAAGTCAACTACTCTTGCTGCAGCATTAAGAGAAAAGGATACGGGAGATTTGAATATATTTACTGCTGAGGATCCTATTGAATATGATATGGGCGGAGATATCCAACAAGTTCAGATAAATAGGGCAAAAGGACAAACATTTGCCATAGTTTTAAGAGCCTTCTTAAGGCACGACCCCGACGTAATTCTTATTGGAGAGACAAGAGATCCAGAAACAGCAGAAGCCTCTCTTGATGCGGCTGATACTGGTCATTTAGTTTTTACTACAATGCACGCTAATTCATCTACAACTTCATTAACTAGATTGTTGGATATGCAAGTACCTATATATAAGTTGAATGCAAGTATAAGGGGTGTATTAGCTCAAAGATTACTTAGAAAAGTCTGCTCAGGATGCGGTATAAAAAAACCGATTTCTGAAAATGAAGCGATTGAATTTAATATTCAAGAGAATACTCCAATAATGTATGCTAACTCTCTATCTTCAGAAGAAAAATTAAATCGTAAAAAAGAGAATACTCTTTGTCCCATATGTCAGGGTTCTGGATATAAAGGTAGAGTTGGGGTATATGAACTCCTTCTTCTTGAAAGAAATATTCAAAATGGAATTTCAAGTGGTCTTAATGATAAAGAAATTGAGGAGTTGGCTGTTAATGAAAATTCAATGCTTACACTTACTCAATATGGCGTAGAGTTAGTTAAAGATCATTTAACTACGCTTTCTGAAGTAATAAGGGTATGTTCGAGCGATTATTGAAAGATATAAACAAAGTTTGGTTACTTTATCTAAAAGCCTTTTTACTTTTTTTAACTGGTTTTATATCTTCAATTCTCTTAGTTTTATTAAACTTTAATGTTAAAACTATAGTTTTCCTTTTATTAGCAATATGGGGTTTCTGTCGAGCCTACTATTTTGCCTTTTATGTTATTCAGCATTATGTTGACCCAAATTACAAATTCTCTGGGTTAATAGATTTTGCGAAATATTCTATAAAAAAAGGGAAATCAAATTTACAAAAAAAAAAGAAGATTAGATGAGTTATTTTTAAAAGACTAACTTAGACTGAAACTATTAAAAAAAGGCTATTAGTTTTACGAAAACATCTTAAAAGGCAAAAATATTATATAAATCTATTTTCTTCAAAGTACGGAGGGGGTGGGATTCGAACCCACGGTGCCCTTGCAGACACGCTAGTTTTCAAGACTAGAGCCTTAAACCACTCGACCACCCCTCCAAGGGTGAGATTAAATTGTCCTCGTAAACTATTATACATCCGCTTGATCTAAATCTTCAGGAGAATATTCTTTATCTTCCATTTAGTGAAAAGCTAATTCTTATTAGTTTAGATCGACTGACAATAATTGAAGTGTTATCTTTAATAAAATTCCTATCAAAAATATCAAAAAGGATTTAAAGAATTTCATGAAATCAGAAGATATAACTGCTATAGCTACTTCAACAATTGCGGTAACTCTTATTTTAGGGACTGTTTTTTATTTCCAACAAGAAGGTGAGAAGATGCGTCTCAGAGAGGAGCGAGTAGAACAAATGCAATTAAAAATTAAAAAGAAAACTGCAAATGAGAAATTTAAAAAGGATAGAGATAATTGTAAAACTTTTTTTGACGAAGATAATGGGTATACAAAATGTATGAAAAGTAAAGGTTGGACAAAACGTTTATTTAATTGAAAATGAAAAACAAAATTCTACCTTTTATCAAAAAGTACCCAATGAGCATCTTATTAGCGATTATTGCTCTTAATTTGATGTCTATTGCAGGGAGTTTAAAGACAACAGCAAAACTTGATTACAAAAGATTAGTTTGTTTAGAAAAAGGCAGATATACAGAGAGACAAATGCAAAAGAAACTTGGTTCTAAATATTATTCAAAACAATGCAATATGCTTTCCTATTGAGTTCCCTTTAGTTCCCTTTAGTTCCCTTTATAAACCCTGTTTTTTTGGCGATTCCCTTGCTTTTTTCTTATATCTTCGTGAGTATGCGTATATGGCTTTCACATAGGAGTTGAAGATTATGCAAATTCCAGAGGAAATGTTGAAAGAAATTAGAGAAAGCGGATACGACAAAGAGCTTGTATATAACTACATAAGAGAATTATTAAACAGCGATAAACAAATTAAAGAAAATAACAATTTAGAGCTTATAGATAATTACTTATTAGAAAAAGATCTACAAGAACCTGCTGCTGAGATACAGATGGCAGCAGAGCTTATAGACAATTATTTATTAGATAAAAGATTTATGAGAGAGCTTGAAGATAGGGATGAATATAATGCTGCTTAACTTTCCAATTTTTGTAGAAGGTTTATTGATGCCTTTATTAGGACTAGGGGTATTTGTTGTTTATAAGAGATCAAAAAGAAAGAAAAGAAAATTCCATGCACCGCCTACCCATCAACTACCTAGTTAATTGGAAAACAAAGGTTTTAATGTAACTCAGGGCATGGCTTTACTACTTTTGAAGCCTTTGAATTTACCTGCAAACCTTGTTTTAAATCTGATTATTTTTATTACTAATCCTAAGAACAATATTGGTTATTTTCTAAAATCAGGTCTCAATCTAAGACGCTTAAAGCATTGGGAATAGGTTGGCCAGTCTCATTAATTAGTGGGCGTACTGTCATGAAAACAGAAGTGAAGTTCTAGTTCTATTTTATTTACCTTTTCATTCATGACCATTAATAATAACTTCTAATTCTTGTATCCTAACTTGAATATCGCTTGTATTTTTTGATCCTGCAGCAGCAGCTTTAGTCAACGCTCTTTTATAGTAATTCAATTGAGCGGCAGCCTTTCGTTTCTTTCTATGAGCTTTTGCTTTTTTTGAGTTCTTGCCGCCAGGAGAACTACCACCTCCACAGCTACTCGCAATTAGAAAACTATTGTTTTGAATGTTATTACTGTTATTCCCATCAATATCAATGACTGATGAAAATACATTTGTGTTAAAAAAAAATGAGCCTAAAAGTAAAGGTAAGATTAAGTTTGATTTTTTCATTTTTTAAAATTGTTGATTAGATTCTACTCTGTTTTTTTGAGACTGTTTAATTTTTTATTTTTAATTAAGTGACATCAATATCTTACTATAAGATAAAAGTAGTAAAATTTTTAAATATTGCTGATAACACTTCCATATAATGAGGTCAACTTTAGATTTTAAGACTAGAGCCGTTCCAAAAATAGAAAGTAGCTACAGATTGGCTACACCACAGTTAACTAGAATTTTATTGAACTTTTGAGTGTTAGTAAGATGTAGGTTATATTAACGAGTTTCAAGTAATACTTATTTTATTCTTTCAAAATACCTTATAGTTTTCAAGACTAGAGCCTTAAACCACTCGACCACCCCTCCAAGGGTGACATTAAATTGTCCTAAAAACTTTTATACATCAACCCATTCCCCCCCAGTAGAACTCAACTATTACAGGCTGTAGAAGTATTAGAAAAAATAAATATGCAATCTCATCCATTGTTACTAATTTGTGATTGGTCGTTGACTTTGTACTAAAAGAGGGGAACATATGGGGAATTTTTTCCTTTTAAATATCCTCCGAAAATGTCCTTAAATTAAATAAAGTCTTAGATGCTAATGGCTATAAAGCCAGTATTAGGTAAAGCGAGGACTTCTATTCGTGTAAGTAGTAAGCGTTTTATTTTTTGTAGTTCTTTTTTTTTATTAGTTCCTTCTATAATTATTGAAGAAATAAGTCAAGTAAACACCTTTTCAATATGTCTATTGGGTTACTGATATTTATTGAGTAATCGATTATAAATTATAAACAATACTATTACTCCACCTATCCCATAAATTGCATGGGATGGGTCATGATGATTCTGCAAAAGCTCCTTAAAAAATTCCATTAAAGGTTAATAAGCAAGTTGGTGGTTTCTATACATTTTTCTATAGTCTTCATGCAATCTTTCAGTTGCTAATATTCTTCTCTTCATTGCATCTCTAATTAAATCGAGCTCGTTGAATTTTCGATTGAGAATAGTGAATGGGGTAGTTAGTTTCATAAAACCTCCTTATTTAATAAAGACTAAAAATTAATAACTCAGTCACAGTAAATTAAACAATTTTGATTTGTTGGATGTTCTCTGCATTCTTTCTTCCAAAAGTTTTGAAACTCAGGAGTAAATTTCTCAAGTTCTTTTGGAGTTTCGTTAAGGTTTAATCCTGCATAATTAAACGCCGTTAAGTATCTTGGAAGAATGTTAAATTGATTGAATAGTTTCATAAGACCTCCTAGATCTATATCTATATTGTCCTCCCTTTTACTTGAAATTCATAGAGTATTATTACCCGAGTAAAAGTGCTTTGTGGTTGTCACGAATATCTTTTCGAATTTATATGAAGTAAAAATAATACAGGAGTCAAAAGCGCTTCATCGACTTTGTTGACAGCGAGGTGCATACGACTCGAAGAGGGCAAATTAATTGCCCTCTTATTTTTTAAGTATTAGCACTCTTGATTTTTATATGTTACTGATACTAGATAACTACTAGATCAAAGAGGTTAATTATGACTTACGGAAATCCTATTAAACATAAACTTCAAAAAGTATTTGATAATTGGCTTGATATGTTTTCAGTTGAAAAAAAACTATCTGATGATCAAATAGAATGTATGCAATTCGGTATTTGTGATTATACTCCAAGACAAGTTGAGGAGGTTCCCTTTTTTCATTACTGACTACACCTGACTACAGTTACTACACGACTAAAGGAGTAGGAGAATAAACTTATTTTTGATGATACCCAGACTTGAATGACCAATGCTGAACATAAAGCATTATGAATAAATTTTATAACTAATAAATTAATACCATAAAAAGACTAGAAGATATAATTTTGGAAAATCTTTTTATTTAGATCGACTATCAATTATTAAAGTGCTATTTTAGCTTAGTTAGTACTTATCATTAATCATTTAAGATTTGAAGATTATGGGTAAATTTTTCGAAAAGAACTTGATTATTGTCCTTTTGTCTATTATTGGTTATTTTTTATTTTCAATTTCAAGCAGTTTAAAAGAGTCATCAAGATATAATTCTGATTTAAGAGCTTGTGCAAAAATGAAAGCTTTTATGAATGATAAAGAATCTTCTAAGTTATTTGAACAAGAAGCAGCATCTGTAACTGGAGTAAAGGTTAAGTTTGTAGGAGAATATTGTAAAAAACTAACACTTCAAAATTTCTTCTAGAAATGGCAAAAAGATTTTATAATTTTTGAGAAAGTCAGATAAATTATTTTTTTAAAGATTTTTTTACTAAATTATTCCAAAGTTAATATTATCTTGGAAAATTCCAAATAAATTATTTCCAATGATTGCACTAAATATTAAAACAAACGCAACTATTATGAAAAGAAGGCTTACATCCTTAAGATCATAGGGAGATTTAAAAATAGGTTTAGAATTTTTCATCTTATGATTCTATATGATTGAAATCTAATATTGTTTTTAAGGAAGTAATTAATGAGTTTTACCTTACTAAAATCTTTTTGGTATTTTCAACTTGGCATAAACATTTATCCAAGATTCAAAAATTATATAAAAATTCCCATGTAATTGAGAATTAAAAAAGGTTTAATGATTTATATAAGTTAAACTTTAAAATAAAATCATAGTATTAATAAATTATAAAATATCTAATTAACTTAAATTGGAAAATTAAATTTATTATAAAGCAAAAAAAAACATCCCATTTAGGGATGTTTTTTTTGAGTTAGGAGTTTACTTAGAAAGCAAAACTGGTTGATAAGGCAATACCAGTTAGGTCATCCCCTTCAGCTGCGGTCCTTTCCTGAATGAATCCACCTATTGTTGCTGTTGTTGCGTCATTAATACTCCATCCATATGAAACTTCATATAGGTAAGTAGTATCTGCATCGTCAACAATTAATGAAGTACCACCAACATCATCGTTAGTTCCCATTCCAAGTGAGATAGTTCCTGGCCCAACTTCCTGTGTAGTTAAACCAACAAAGAAGCCTTGTGAATCTTTGCCAGCAGTTGGGTTTGCTGTTTCATAACCGACACTTACTGAATCTAAAAATGTATTGTCAAATGAGTAAAAACCATTTACACCCCAGTAAGTTACATCTGTACCAGTTAAGTCGCCGTTAGCATCAATAAGTTCGTTTGATGAATATGAAAGTGCTGCTCCATAGCTGTCTGCAGCATAGGCAAGCTGAACTCCGTACATATCAGCAGATTCATTTGTGAAAAGACCATCAGTTGTACTACCTTCAGTACCTGAAAGTCCAGCCCCTAATGTAAATCCATTCCCAATATCATAAGATGCAGAAAGGGATACATCACCTCCTGCACCAGCAGAGTTGCCTGTACCACAGTCGGCAAGAGAGTCTGTAAAGCCACTATAAGCACAAGCTCCAGTAAATTGCTTACTAAGATCCATGCTGTCGCCGACAGAAAATGTCAGTTTTTCTCCAAGAGGTCTTGTGTAGTGTAGATCTTTAACTTTCAATGCATCAGCGTTTGCGTTGCCGAAGTCAAGCATTCCTGTAAGAGCGTTTCCAGCAGCTGTATTACCAGATCCAAGAACTACAAGTAGATCATCTTCTCCTGTAAATGAAGTGTTAAGAGCTGTTTCAAAGGAATAGTTAGCAGTTAATGCTTCTGAATCCAATTGAGTATCAGCATCTCCATCAGTTGCACCAATTAGAAAATCAGCTGTGAATGAGGCTGATGTTGTTTCAGAGAAACTACCAGCTTCAAAATTTGTAATTGATGTTGAATCTTTAATTACGGAGTTACTTGAAGCTAATTCTCTAGAAAAAGTATTTGAACTAAATTCTTCTTCAATTATTTCCTCTGTATCAATACCGTATTGAGTAATTTGATTTACGTTGATTTCATTGGCTAGTGCAGAAAATGGGGCTAAAAGACCCAATGTTGCAGGTGCCACTAATAATTTGTGGAAAAGTTTCATTAAAGTGTCCTCACACATTTTGAATGATTTCCTATTATTTAACGTTTTCCTTTTAAAGTCAATCAATTTAGTGACCATTATGTGTAAATTTCTTAACTGTCTCCCTATCTCTCCTTTTTAATTAATTAATTATTAAAGAAATAAAATGCTCATTTTTTATCAGGAAAACCACAAAAAAAATAAAATTTGTCTTTATTGAAAATTTTGAGTTTGGATTAATAATCTTTATAGTGATGTGTTTTTAATTGTTGATGTTGTAAAATGTTGAAAAAATTTGATTTCTATTTTTTAAATTTATATTATAAATTAAGGATTAGATGAGTAAAATCTCATAAATAACATGGAATTACATAAATCTTCAAGGTATTTAAAATATTCACTTTTTCTTTTAGGTACTTTAATTATATGCAATACAGGAGTAGTCAATAGTTCTGATATTAAGCAGTTTTCTAGAGGTGAAAAGAAAACAGCAAAAGATTTCGAAAATATTTTTTATAAATACTCCTATTCATTTGAAAATTATGATTCTTATTCGAATCAATTTGATAATTTTTTTGGAATGAATTATTTAGAAACAGAAAATAAAAGAAATTTCCAAGATTTATCCATATCTATTGACTCCAAAAACATAAGAGATTTGTATGAGGATATGTTCGAAGGCCTCACAATTCATGAAAAAGTCAAACAAGACATAGAACCTTTCTTTAAAAAAAAGATTTAAGTAATGAATTTAATTTATAAAAAGCAATTAAAAATAAAAAAATTAATTTTTGTTTTTCTAATATTATTTAATCCTTTACTGATTAATTCTATTGCGAATACAAAATATACAGATAACAGTGAAATTAATAAAAAACTAATTGAATTAAATGAAAAACTAAATATTGATTCTAAATCAATACAAGAAGCAATAAATGAAGCAAATGAACTTATTCCTAATATTGATAATTTAGAAGAAAATGGAAGCGGTGAAAAAATTAAAATTTATAAAAATTTAAAGGATAATGAAGAATTAAAGAAAATTGATAAAGAGGATGATTCTTTTAAAAATGATAATTTAGATAATATTGGTATAGATTTATCCAATCCAAAAAAAAATTCAATTAATAGAAAAAAAATAAGGATAAATATAAATAAAAAAACTATTGAAAACAGAGAATTAAAAGAAAATTATTTACCCACTCCAATTGTAGGAGATATATCAGTTGGGGAATTTGAAATCCCAACGAGAGGTTATGTTCAACTAAAAGATGAGAAACTCACATTGAATCTTGTTAAAGCAGATGCCCTAGAAACATTGAAATTGATTTCAAAGATTTCAGGTTATGGAACGGTTCTGATTGAGGATCCTGTAGAAGACGAAAATAATGAAAGTAAAAAAAATATTCTTCCTTTGATTACAGCAAATTTTAATAATAAAGATATTTCAGATGTTTTTAATAGTATTCTTATGGCATCTGGCTTGCAAGCAAAAATTGAAAAAAATATCATCTTCGTGGGTAAAAATATTTTCAACAAAAGCTTGATTCCAAAATTATCAAAAACTTATCGATTAAATCAAGCAAATGCGGCATCTGTTGGAGATTATTTAGCAACATTAGGAGCAAAGATTTCAAAAGTTCTTGTAAGAGGATCCTCAGTTGATGGAGAAGAAATTGGAGATTCTTTCGTAAATAAGGCTGAACTAAATGAAAATTTCATTAACTCATATGGTTCTCAGGGAGGACCTTTGCAAGGCCTTATAGGGACAGTCGATTTAAGGTTGCAAACTATAACTTTAGTTGGAACAGAACAGCTTATAATTACTGCTGAAAAATATATAAAATCTATGGATGCGAGGCATAGACAGGTAGCTTTATCTATAAAAATTATTGATGTTTCTCTAACAAAAAATGATATAGCAAATAATGCTTTTGATGTTACTAAGGGAGGTTCAACATTAATAGTAAATTCAGGGATGTCTATAATTACAGGAAATAATACTCCAAAGGAACCAGCTGCTGGTTCAACAGTAAATACTTTCAATAGTGGAACTCCTTTAACAAATAATCAATTCTTAAATTGGATACAAACCAAACTTACTAATGAAAATGCAAAAATTATGGCTTCCCCAACACTTATATTAGGTGAGAATTCTGATGCTATGGTTTCTGGTATCGCATCAGCTGCTGGAGGTTTGGATTCTGCAGGAATAGGCAGACCATTTGCAAATGAAGGTTTTGTTAAAGTTGGAGAGACTGTTACAACATCTTTTGATGTTACGACAGAAGATGGTGTGACAACATGTACTGCTACTCCTGGAACTGCTGGAATAACATTTGGTGCAAAGGTTGAAAAAATTGATGATAATGGGTATGTAACTTTCTCTTTGAGCCCCGCCATTTCAGCTGTAACAAGAACTGAAACTGTAGGCAGTTGCGGAACAGCAAGTACTTTGAGTGTTAGAAAGTTAGATACTGGTTCTATAAGAGTTAAGAATGGTAATACATTAATTCTTACAGGAGTTCTTAAGGATGAAGATAATGTAACTACTTCTAAAGTTCCACTAATTGGAGATGTACCAATATTGGGGAGATTATTCCGAAGCGACACAAAAGTTAAAAGAAAAAGTGAACTAATAATTCTTGTTACTCCTAAAATATTAAATGATTAATTTTTTTTTCAGATTAAGATATTTTATTTTCAATGAATAATTTAAATTTCAAACAAAACGACTTACTTCGACAAAGGAGGAAGGAAGAATATTTATTAGACCCTTATTTTATAGATAATAGAAAGTTTATTAAAAAAGGAATTTATATTGGAATTAGTATTATTTCAATAACTTTAATTTCTGGATTCGCATTTATCTTAAGATCTCAGATATTAGAAAACAAGAAATTTCAAATTAAGAACTATTCTGATGAATATGACTCTCTACAAATTAAATTAGACAAAGAATCTAAAGATCTCAAAAATGTAGCAGGTTTTAATACTAAACTTAAAAATTCAATAGTTAATATTAGTTCAAGTTCAGCTCTTCTTAAAGAAATTTCTTTACTAATACCTAATAATATTAATTTAACTTTTTTAAGTACTCAAGGTAATAATTTAAGTCTGAAAAGTAAACAAACTGGGAAAGAATATTTAAGTTATATAAATGGATTTTTAATAAGCCTTGATAATTCAGAATTTATTAATTTTAATCAAATTGATTTAACAGATATTAAATCGGATGAGGAAAATAGTGGTACTTATGATGCAACTATAAAAACAAGAATTACTAATGAATATAAAGATATTAATCAAAAGTATTTAAAAAAACTTGGCTCTTATGGACTTTCTAACAGAATTGAACTTTTAAGAAATCTTGAAGAGATAAAATGACTAACTCTAATATCAAAAATAAAAGATTTATTACGCCTGAAAAATCAGCTGTATTATTACCAGTATTAATATCATCCTTTATTTCTTTAATAATAGTAAGTGCATTTGTTATTCCTAAATATATAAAATCAAATAAAATAAATAATGAATATAATGAATATTTAAGAAAGAAAAATGATCTTCCAAATTTAAAGGCTCAATATAAAATAATCAATGAAAAACTTGAAAAATTAAATAAAGAAAAATATCAGATAATAAATTTAATTTCAGGTACTTCTAATCTGGAAACATTCCTTTCTAGATTAGGTGAATTAGCAGTAAAAAATAATATCAATGTTTCTTCTATTAGTCCTAAATCATCAATAATGTATGTTGAATCACAAAATAGTGATTTACAAAATCAAATAAATTTAAATCCAGATCCTTTACTTGTAGAGGGAGTAAAAAAATACAACATAGATTTTAAATTTAAAGCAAAATTCGAGGACCTCTTATCATTTTTTAGAGATTTAGAATTTCAAGAAAATATAATTTTATTTAAAGATATCAATGTTACTTCTGAGGAGGAAAATAATGATGAAAAAAAGAAAAATACTTCGGCTAAATTACTTGAAATATCTCTAAAAATGAATGTCTATGGAAAAATTTGAATCACTCCTGTCAGATAAACTTATTAGAATTTTGAAATGACTTATCTTTATGCTGGATTAGGGATTGCTATGCTTTCAGGAATTGCTGCAATGATGCAAGTTGGAAATAATATTAATAATTTAATTCCTATAAGTGTTTTAAAATTAGATAATTATAGTAATTCATCTTTAGCAGGACATGACAGACAAATTATGAAGATTTTATATAGTCAAACAGTACCTGATAATGATATTTGTAGTTATCTAAAAAATAGAATCTCATCTCCGGTATATGAGGATAGTGAAACCTTTGTATCTACAGGTACCCAATCTCCATCAACACATAAAATCTTTTCAGAAAATTGTGCTTTACTAAATAAATCAAATAAACATAGAGTTGTTATTACTAATTCATCGAACCACACTTATAAATATAAAATGTTTTCCTGTTACATAGAAAGTGAACCTTTTTGTAGTTTTGAAATAAATAAATGATTTCTTCACTAGTTGGTGCAGTGATAATGTCCGCAGCTACTGTTGCAATGTTAGTGGCATTAAATATAAGTAATCAGGCCCTTAAAACAGTTGGGAAGCATCCGATAACTGAACAAGAAAAAGAAATTCTTTTAAATGCAGGATTTTCATCAAGAGAAATTGATTTAGTGAATCAAGATATTGAAATTTTAAATTTTGAATAGAATCTTTCTCATGAATAAAAAAAGATTAAAAAATGAAGGGATGACATTACCAGAATTAATTTTATCTGTTTTAATGCTTTCAGCCTTTACAGCAGTTTTTGCTGTTGTAACTCAGTTTACTGCAAAATTTTTTCAACCTCTTAATCCTATATCGACTGATAACTCTGATTCTTCTGAAATAGATTTAAGTGACATACTTAATGATCAGATTCAAATTAATCAGACTTTTGATTCAATTGTAAGCTTTTTATCTGAACCAGGAATTGATAGAAATTATATTTTAAATCTAAAATGTACATCTCTTCCAAAATTAGAATGGGATATACCAGGTATTACTAATAATGCAGTACCAAATACTTATAAAATTTGTATAAAACCTACGCAACTTTCTGAAAGTTCTTATCTAGATTTGAATAATTCTATTGGCAAACCTGGTATTTACATAATTTATGCAAAACCTAATAATGGGATATCATATAATTCAATTCCTCTTAGAAGAGTTTTTTGTAGACCTAAGCCTTTCTGTAAATTATGACTTTATCTACTCCAAAAAAGAAAATTGGTGACTACACCTTTGAGGATTTAAAAAATTTCTTTTATAACTTAACTAGAAAAATAAGCAGTAAAATTATTTTGATTGAAATCGGAAATGATTTTTTAAATATAGCCGTAGCCAAATGTCAAAATAAACAGTTATTTATAAAAAAGGTTACTAGTCAAAAATTGCCAACTGAGGCATTAGAAAAATTCATACCTAAAGATCCAGTAGCTTTTGGAAGTATGATTTTAGGAGTTTTGCAAGAAAATAAAATACCTGGGCAAAGAGTCGCGATTTTATTACCCTCTGATAGTTGTTATACCAGATTGATAGAAATACCTGAAAATATTGATCAAGATAATGCAAAAGAATTTTTAGAGGATCCTAGTTCAGGCATTCAGATTCCAATTTCAATAAATAATTCTGACTTTGATATAAATCCAACGTCTTTGACAAAAATTAAATTTGAAAATAAAGCATTTAATAAATATTTTTTAACTTCAATTCCCAAAAAAAATGTCAATTTAATTCTAAATACTTTAAAAAATGCAGATCTAGAATTATGTTCTCTCCAAATGAGTCATATATGTTTGGCAAATTTATTAGAAACCGAAATAAAAAATTTAAAAAATAATCAACTACTTATTTCTGTGGAGTTATTGGATGAATTTAGTCAGTTCATAATTTTTGATACTTCTGGGCCGATTTTATTAAAAAGATTTGGATCTATTCGTAATTATCCAACTATTGAAGAAAGGCTATCAATTAATAAGGAGAGTGAAAATAATAAGAAAAAAACAAATAACTACTTACCAATTTCTAAGCTAGATGTAAAAGTATTAACAAGAGAAATAAAAGGCGCCTTTACAAATTTCTTGCATGATAATGATTTAGATATGGAAGGTAACATCTTTTTGAGTGGAAGGAATAGTCAACACAAAAATCTTGTAGAAGTTTTAGGAGAGTCGTTGAATATGAATGTCTCTTTGGTTTCACCAGTTGGGAATCCAAGATTGAGAGAATTTGATTACGATCCTGATAAGATTGATCAATTTTCTATGTCAAGAATTATTGGCTTAGGCATAAGTTTATTAAGAGAAGCATATATTGAAAATTTAAATGATAAAGATAATTTTGTTATTGATAAATATGTAAAAGTAGAATCAAAAAATAAGACACCAAAAGTTGACTTTAAAAATCAAGAACATAATAAAGCACAACCAATTAAATTAGAAGAAAAGAAAGTAGAAGAGAAGAAATTAGAAGAAAAGAAAGTAGAAGGAAAGGGAAAAACTAATGAACTCCCACCGTTACCAGATTTAAAAATAGGATCAGATAAAAAGAAAGTAGAAGAGAAGAAATTAGAAGAAAAGAAAGTAGAAGGAAAGGGAAAAACTAATGAACTCCCACCGTTACCAGATTTAAAAATAGGATCAGATAAAAAGAAAGTAGAAGAGAAGAAATTAGAAGAAAAGAAAGTAGAAGGAAAGGGAAAAACTAATGAACTCCCACCGTTACCAGATTTAAAAATAGGATCAGATAAAAAGAAAGTAGAAGAGAAGAAATTAGAAGAAAAGAAAGTAGAAGGAAAGGGAAAAACTAAAAATACTTCAGTAATTGGGGATGGGGAGAAAAATAAAGATAGTTTTAAAATGGATACAACATTTCTAGATGTTGATTAACCCATTTGATTTATAAGATCAAACATTGGTAAATAAAGAGCAATTACTATAGTACCGACTATTGCCGCTACAACAAATATTACTGTTGGTTCCATTGCTTTTGTTAAAACTGTTACGGCTTCTTCAACTTCTCTTTTATAGAATTTTGAAAGATTTTCGAGCATAAATGATAAGGCCCCCGTTTCTTCTCCAATTTTAATCATTGAGACTAATAGTCTTGGAATAACCTTGGATGAAATCAATGAGTAACTAAGTTCTTGTCCTTGAGTTACTAATGTAATTGATTTTCTTAGTGCTATTTTAATTATTTCATTGTTAGAGGCATTGATACATCTTTGTATGCCTTCAACAAGAGGAACACCTGAGTTGATAAGTGTACTTAAAGTATCAGCTATGGAAACAAGCTCTGATTTTAATAATAAATCTCCAAATAGAGGAATCTTTAAAAATAGGCCATCAAAAAACTCTCGGCCTGATTGGGTTTTATAAGTTGTATTGTAGAGATATAAAATTATAAAGATAGAAATAGGACCACCTAATGCAAACCCTACAGATGTAACAATCTTGGAAAGTGTCAACATAAATCCAGTTAGTGCTGGTAATTCTGCACCCATGCTTTTAAACATTTCATCAAAAGTTGGAACTATAAAAATCAATAGAGCAAGACTTATAGTTACTGCCAAAACTAATACTGCAACAGGATAAATTAAGGCGCCCGTTATTTGCCCTTTAATCTTGCTTCTGGCTTCTAATAGTAAAGCTAATCTTTCTAGTACTTCAGATAATATTCCTCCTGCTTCACCTGCTTCTATTAAACCTACGGTTATGGGAGTAAATATCCTGGAGTATGAATTAAGACATGAAGATAATTCCTCTCCACCTGCCAGTTTCTTAGATATATCAAAAATACAAGCCCCAAATGGTTTGTTTGTCATATTCTCAGCTAACAATTCAAGCCCTTGAGCTAAAGGGACGCCACTTGTAAGCATTACTGACATTTGTCTGAAAAAGACTAAAAGATCTGCTTGAGGGACCTTTAATTTTGTATTTGGCTCGTAGTCTAAATAAGATGATTCTCCAAAAGTTATTCCAAAAACAGTAACAGGAGGAGATTTTTTAGGTGATTTCTTGTCAACCGTTGGGACACCGTATTCAGCCATAATTAGTCGTTTATAGCTTTTTTATTGGAGGCTTTTCCTAAGGCTTCTTCCTTAGTTATTAATCCATCTTCATATAATTTATTAAGACATTGCTCTAAGGTATTCATCCCATCCTGACTTCCTGTTTGAAGTTGCGAGTATATCTGACTTACTTTTTTTTCTCTTATTAAATTACCAATAGCTGGGGTATTTACCATTAGTTCATATGCCAATGATCTTTTTCCTTTTGTATTCTTACATAATGTTTGAGACATTATTCCTGCTAATGATGTGGATACTTGAAGTCTTGCTTGTTCTTGCTGGTCAGCAGGGAATACATCAACGATTCTTTCAACAGTTTTAGCTGCTGATGAAGTGTGAAGAGTTCCTAGAACCAAATGACCAGTTTCAGCTGCAGTTATGGCAAGTTGAATTGTCTCCAGATCTCTCATTTCTCCAATATAAATAACATCTGGATCTTCTCTTAAGGCTGCTCTCAATGCAGTAGAGAAAGAATTGGTATCTCTTTTAACTTCCCTTTGATGAATAATGGAGTTTTCTGAATGATTAAAAATAAATTCAATAGGATCTTCAATAGTTAATACATGTCTGCATTGAGTTTCAAGCATGCAATTAATAAATGCTGCTAAGGTTGTAGACTTTCCAGAACCCGTTGGCCCTGTGCATAATACTAGTCCTCTATGGAGCTTAGCTAGATTAATGAAAGAATCTGGGAGGCCTAAATCTTGCCACTTTGGAAGATCATTTGGTAGAAGTCTTAAAGTTAAACATCTTTTTTCATTAGCAACATAAGCATTAATTCTTAATCTAGATAAACCTTCAAGACCAATAGATGTATCCAGATCTCCAGATTGATTGAATTCTTTTAATTTTTCTTCACCCAATAATTCCAAAAGTAATCTGTCCATATCTTCAGACTTTAACTCTTGAGGACTTATTTTAATGT
The DNA here is from genome assembly GCA_003214235.1 of Prochlorococcus sp. AG-418-F16. Taxonomy (GTDB): domain Bacteria; phylum Cyanobacteriota; class Cyanobacteriia; order PCC-6307; family Cyanobiaceae; genus Prochlorococcus_A. The sequence continues at coordinate 41,050 of QCLW01000001.1, read as the reverse complement.
CAGAGTTAACTCTAACTGCAATTGGGGAATTTTCTTCTAAATGAATATCTGAGGAACCAGCTTTTACAGCAAAACCTACAATTTCTCTTGCAATGGACATAAATTAATTTTTAATCTGATGTGCAAACTCTTTTAACTTCTGAAATAGTAGTTAAATGATCCTTAACTAACTCTATCCCATATTGAGTTAATGTTAACATTGAGTTTTCTTGAACTGCTAAGTTTTCTACCTCTCTAGTAGTTTTCCCGTCGGATATTGCCTTTTGTATCCTTCTGTCAAGAACTAACAATTCGTACGTACCTATCCTTCCTTTGTAACCTGTGCCGTTACATTTAGCACAAAGAGTGCCTTCTTTTTTTCTACTAGCTTTTTCCTCTGAGGTTAAATTATTTGCATACATAATAGGCGTATTGATATTTATATTAAATTCTCTTGCTTCGTTATCTTGAATAGGCCTTTTTATTCCACACCCAGTGCATACTTTCCTAACTAGCCTTTGGGCTAATACTCCTCTTACACTAGAATTTAATTTATATTTAGGAACCTCCATATCCAAAAGTCTTGTCAAAGATGTACATGAAGAATTTGCGTGTAAGGTAGTAAAAACTAAATGCCCAGTCTCAGCTGCATCAAGAGATGATTCTGCTGTTTCCGGATCTCGTGTTTCTCCTATTAAAATAATATCTGGATCCTGTCTTAAAAAGGTTCTTAATAACTTAGCAAAAGTTTCTCCCTTGGCTTTATTAACTTGAACTTGGCTTATATCCCCCCCAAGATTATATTCAACAGGATCTTCAGCTGTAACGATATTGACCTCTCCATTATCTTTCTCTCTTAGAGCTGCCGCCAATGTAGTTGATTTCCCAGATCCAGTTGGTCCAGAAACTATTATTATGCCATTTGTGGTATTCATTATTTTTCTAAATTCATCCCTAACTTTATCAATATGAATCAATGTATCTAAATTCAATACAGATGCATCACTATTTAATATTCTCAAAACCATCTTTTCACCATCTTTTATGCGTACTGTTGAACAACGAAATTCCATCCTGTTGCCTTCAAATTTCCTTAAGATTTTTCCATCTTGACTAGCCCTTTTTTCAGCAATATCCATATTTGCCATATTTTTTAAACAAGCTACTAACTGAACTCCTGGCCTCCTTGGCATTACCATAAAGTTCTGCATTACTCCATCTTTCCTAACCCTAATTTTATATTTATCTTCTTTAGGTTCAATATGTATATCTGAAACATTGTCTTTTTTTGAGTTAATAAGTATTGCTCCTGCCGCATTTTGAATTTTACTTTCTAACATTTCAGTTGCTAAATCAAGATCTTCCTCTTCAACTGCAACTACTCCTTCATCATCATCAAATTCAAAGTCAAACTTTTCTCCATCAACATCTGTAGTGGCTTTTATAGCCTCTAATACTGCATCTTCATCAAATTGAGATAGCTCTATACTGTCTCCGCTAATAAACCTTTCTTCCGAAGCAAGATCTAATATTTCCTGTATCTCTTCTTGCGATCTTTCTACAAATTCGCATTTTTGACCCGATTGGCTTAATCTCGCCTTTATTGGTTCTGCAATAGTTCCAAGATAAGAATAATTAGCGATAGCAATTTTAATTATTCCTGCTTCCATTGGAAGAGATGTTTCTGTATATAAAGGGACAACAAGATTATCTCTACACCACTGGAGAGAAAAATATTTATCTACTAATTTCCTTACACTTGTAGCTGTAATCTTGCTGTCCATTTTTAAATTATCTCCAACACTTACATTCAGGTAATAATCTTCTGTACTTTGGACTCCTACATAATCTTGGCTGCTTACCTGGGCATTTAACAGGAGGGTCTCCAGGTTTTAATCCAGGGACTTCGGGCAGTTTTGGTTTGGGGGGATCTGGGGGAGGAGGAGGAGGAGGAGGAGTTCCGCAGGAAGTCTCTTTATATGCCTCAGGTGTAGACATTTGTTCACCATTACAGAAATAATAAACATTTCCACATGGGATAGGACCATCAGCTGGCTGTATTACATATCTACCTTTTTTGTTTTTCTTGGCATTACTCACATCTAATTCACAAGCTTCTTTTTTTACTTTGTTGTCATAGGCCGTCCAATCCGTTTTATTCGTAAATTCATTTCCAGAATGGAACCAATATTTTACTCCTCCACATTCAGGGTTTTTTGTTTCTCCATTACCGTTTGGGCTCTTATAACTCTTATTGTTTTTAGTTAATTTATCTTTTCTCCAGTCAGCACAAGCCTGTCCATATTTTGCTTTTAATGCAGCCTCTACTGCTGCGGCACTACTAACAGGGGTACCTTCGAATGCCCAAACTTTTTTTGTACATGTTTCTTTTTCCTTATCCCAGCTTACAGATTCTCCACTGCTGCCCTTGGCAAGCCATGATTGATAATTAGATAGACATGTTGATTTAGCTTTAGCTATTGCAGCTAATCTTGCGAATTCTGCTTTTTGAGCTTCAGACAAACCGCAATTTTTCCCAGCCCATCCTTTACAAGAATTTAGAGAGCTTGGGCTATCTGAGGGATTTGCTGTTTTTAAAACTTTTCCTTCACTAGAAATTCTAAAGTCAAATGCATATAAAAATTTCTCCTTCTCGTTCAAAGGTTTAATAGCTACATGGCTACATTTACTCTTATTTCCATCAATTTTGTAACCAAGTTGGCCAAGCTTCTCATTATCTATATCGTCTGGAACAGATTCATTTATAAACTTTACTGGATCTGTAGAAACTCTATATTTACCTAAGCAATCAGCAGCATATCCATTCATAAGTGCTTTAGCCTCTTCTGCTCTAGATAATTTGATACTATTTAATACACCTGGAATGGCAAATGATGCGAGCGTAGCAAGTGCACCAATAACTACAACTAATTCTACTATTGTAAAACCCTCGTCATTCTTATATCTATTTTCATTAATATACGGGATCAATTTTTTTATCCTTAATATCAATATATGTAAGCTATTATATATTTTTTCGTATTTTCTAGCAAATTAATGAAATTTCTAACTTATTTTACCCTTACTTAAATTATTATTTTATTGAAATAATAAATTCTTTGTCGTCAAACAAAATTGTAATTTGAGAATCAGACAAATTAAAATTTTGCACTTTAGCTCCATTAGGTAAAAATTTAGTGTTTATTCCTCCAACTGAATTCTTCGTAATTATTCCTTCTTCTCCTAGATAATTGATGACGGCATATTTCTCATTTGCAGTTAAGATGAATCCTTTAAAACTTAGGTTTGATAGAAAGCTTCCATCAATATCGCTGGAATAAGAAAAGGGATCTTTTTTCCCATATCCAATAGATTTAAAAATTTTGTCCTTTTTATCTAGATTAATTAGATTTGATTTTATTTTTGATGAAGTTGTTGTTTTTTTTATAGTTAGACTTTTATTATCTTTGGGTTTAGGTGTAATTTTAAAATCGGAAAAGTCAAAGTTATCTTGTACTTTATTTCCTGAACATGAGGAAATAATTAAAGTTAAAGAAATCAGACTAATTTTTATTAAAAACATCTTTTATTTATCAAAAAAAACAGATAACACCTAAGTGATATCTGTTTTTTTATTTGCAAAGATTCGAATTACCAAGTTTGTGCCTTGTTGCAACCAGGGGCGATTACACCTGTTGGGTTTACACATGTCTTTGTAACTACACCTGTACTACTATTTAGTGCGATAGAAAAAGAAGCTTCTGTCTTAGCTTTTGAAGTGTCTGGTGTTGCTTTAGCAGAGTAACAACTGTCTCCATATGCTGCAGCATCTTGAGCAAGTGTATACCCACTATAAGAACCTGCGAATGATTGAACATCTGAATAGGTAGTAGTTTGATTGTCGGCATCTCTAACAACACATTCTTTTACTCCATTTACTAGTCCATTTTTTACCGCTGATGCTCTAGCGTTAGCTTGAACTCCAACAAATGCTGGTACAGCAACTGCTGATAAAATTGCTAAAACAGCAATAACAACAACTAATTCTACGAGTGAGAAGCCTTCTTCTCCTGGTTTAGTTGTCAGGGTTTTTTGTACTTTTTTTGATTTTAAAAAATTCTGAACAATAGTCATAATTAATAGAGTAAAATAAAACTCAAAATTTATATTAAAAATTATATACTTTTTGCAAAAAAAGTACAACTAATTAAGTATTTGATTATGCCATTTAATACTTTAAATGATTTTTTGATTGGTATATGTGTAGGAAGTTTTCTTAATGTGGTTATCTACAGATTGCCAATTGAGATGTCCGTATTAAGTCCTAGAAGTTTCTGTCCAAAATGTAAGAATAAAATAAAATGGTATTTTAATATTCCAATCTTAAGTTGGATTATCCTTAAAGCTAAATGTAATTATTGTGCTAGTAAAATAAGTTTTAAATATCCTCTCGTAGAGGTAATTACTGGGATTTTATTCATAATTTTTAGTAATGCAAGTCCTTATTTTTATTCTTTTAATTTAAACAATCCATTTGAAAAAATATTTAGTTGGGTAATTTTATCAATTCTCTTGGCAGTAAGCTTTATCGATTTTGAACATTTTTGGATCCCTCAATCTTTAATTAATTTTGGATTTCTAATTGGCATATTAAATCTATTATTTATCGGATTATATGAAATTGATTCTTATCAAGAGAATATTTTTTTAAAAGGTATTCTTGGAGCTGCTTTTTCGTATTTATTATTTGAAGTATTAAGACTTTGTTCAAGATTTATCTTTAAAAAAGATGCATTGGGTAAAGGAGATTCTAAGTTAGTAGCAATTTTAGGACTTTGGCTAGGACCATTAGGGAATCTATTAGGAATTGGAATCTCTTATGTAATAGCTTCAATCTACTTATTGATAGGGTATAAATTTAAAAAAATAAAGAAAGGACAATTAATCCCATTTGCCCCTTTCTTATCTGCTGGAGGGTTAATTGTTTGGTATTTTGGCAATGAAACTTTGTTAAGGGTTATTTATAGACAATAACATTGATTATTTACAAAATTTATTTAGAAGTTTAATAGCTGCTCCATCAATTTTAGAATAAGAAAATGCCTCTCGCTCAATATACATTACCTCTTTAGAATTTTGACTATAAACATTATGAGATAAATTTAAATTTATTACCTTGGAAAACTCAAGAGGTAATCCTATTCTTTTAGGGAAATTATTTTTCGAATTATTAAAACAGCTTTGAGCAACATGAATTGATTCATGTCTTAATACATCAAGAAATGATGGAGAACCCATTTTTATAACTTTAAAGTCAATAACTAAAAGATTTCTACTTGGTATCCAAAGACCCAATGCTCCAGAATCTATGTTAGATAATTTATTACTTATTTTTAAGCTGTTAATTTCTTTAAGAAGGGACATTATATTTTGTCTATCCTCTTCATAAAAATTACTACCTAAACTTATCCTTCTTCTGATTTCACTTAATGATAAATCTCCTTCCCCTGGTTTCTTTTTATAGTTGTAATATGAACCTCCATCATTTGTATATTTTAATTGAGGGGTTAATGCCTTATCAGCTTCAGTTAGCTCAAAGATTAAATTATTTATATTAATTGATTCATAAGAGTTGCGATTTTGACTTTTGTCTTGAGAATCTTCTAATGAATTATGCCACTTTGATGCATTACAAGAATTCAACAACAAAGAAAAAAATATAATTGATACATATTTTAAGCTCCTACATAAAAAATTCATTAATGTTATTTTTCCAAATTTTTATTATTGTAATTTTTTATTTTCTTTAATCCAATATGAATTATAACTATTACTTCTAAGTATAAAAGTCTAAAGAATAATGAGAAAAATTTAGTTTGGTTTGAATAATTCTTTTTAAATTTATAATTATTATACAGCAAATGAATATTATTAACTTGATTCGAAATTTCGGGATATTGTCTGGCTAATCTATTTGATATGGAAGAGAGTGGTTCACCTCTATATCTCTTGAATTCATATTTGTTTAAAAAATATAAATAAATACTTATGTTTATCTTTTTAAAATTAAAGCTTGATTTTCTATTTAAAGATAAAAAAAGTATAACAGTAATAGATAATATTAAAAAATATATAATTATTGAAATTATTCTATTTATAATTGAATTTTCTGAAAAATTAATTAATTTTTTATTAAAGTCTATAGTTCTTATAAAGCCTTTAAATCTTATCTCGAATCTAGATAAATTATCAATTAAGTTCAACCTAAAATTTTGTGTAAATTTTTGAAGAATGAATTTATTATTTGTTAATAACAATGAGTCTTGGATTCTTTCAGGTGCAATCCATAAGGTTGGGTCAATTCTTATCCAACCCTTTTCTTTTATCCATATTTCACTCCAAGCATGTGCATATGAACTATCTATTAACAAATAGTTCTTACCTTCAAAACTCTTTAAAGGTTCTCCTCCTTGATAACCAACAACAACTCTTGCTGGAATATTTGCATGGTTCATTAATAAAGTAAAACTACCAGCAAAATGCTCACAGAAACCTGATTTTTTATTAAAAAGAAAATCATCATATGGTGATTTTTTATTCATTAATCCAGGATTTATTGAATATTTATATCCTCCTTGTTTAAAAAAAATTTCTGCTTTTAATAGGATTTCTTCTTGGGTAGTTGATTCTTTTTCCCATTTCTTTCCTAATTTGTAAATTTTTTTATTATTGTTTTCATCAATATTAAATTTTTTATTCATAGGAGAAATTAACCTCCAGGAATTCTTATTTTGACTTATTTGATATTTTTCTCTCTTTTTAAGTTTATCTAAGCCTATTAGGCCACCATTTTTTGTGATTAGGAGGTTTTCTTCAACAGGTATTCCATATCCGCTCCATGGTCTTTCTCTTATATTATTTGGTTCTAAAATCCAATTTTCTGATTTGTCTTTATTTAAATTATTTTGAATAGATGCAACTGAATTATTATCTAAATTATATCTAATATCTTTTTCAGAGCTGCTACTCCAAGTATTGTCTGTAAATTGATCTAACACAAATACTCTCCAATATCTTTCCTCTTGATTTGGTAATTTATTATCAAAGAAAACTCTTCCTACTAAATCATTACTTTTAGCTAGATTACTTATATCTCCTGGTTTTAGTTCATTATTGATTCCTGTTGTTGCTATTTTTTGCGAATTTATATTTAACCAAGGTTTTGCTTTCGGGATGAAATTATATGAAAATAAAGTTAATGGAATAAATAATAATAAAACTAATATTTGCTTAATAAAATTTTCACTTTTATAATTATTAAGTATCAATAAACTGTATATCAATAGAGAAATACAAAATAGATTTATAAAATTACTAATATAATTAATATTAAATAATGCATTTGTTCCGAAGCTTAAGAACAATAGTATAATAATATTTTTGGATTTGATATTATTTTTAGATTCTATTAACTTGATTGATGTTAATAGCCAAAGTAAATTATTTAATGCTAAAAACCAAAGATTAAAATTATTTATTAAAACTAAATAAGTATTAATTATCCATCCAAATAGTTCAACTGCTGCTAATCTATTAATTTGTTTTTGATTTGTTTTAGATCTAGTTATTAAATAAATATTTATTATTGAAAAGATTATGACAACAGTAAATAAATTTTGTGAAAATAGTAAACTTAAAAAATTAATTATATATACAAAAAATATAATCTTAAAACTATTCATTTTTTATAGGTTGCTAAAAGATATAAACTTTTAAAGTAATGGGAATAACCTATGTTCGGCAGAATGTTGACCTCATTCTCTAAATTTATACCGTACAAGTTATTTTTAATATATTCATTATTTACTTCGAAGCATAAATTTTTTAATCCTATTTCTAATGGTAATGATTGATCTAATTGAAGAATTTTTATTTTCTTAGTTTTATCTTCATACACTTTAGTTTGCATTTTCTTTGATTTGGCAAGTAATTTCCAAAAGATTAATGATTTCTTGTCTCCTTTTTCATATGCTTTAAGATCTTCTAATTCTTCACCTATAATACTTTCAGGATTTGAAAAATTGGAATATGAATTAAGAGATAAGTATTGAAAATTGACTTTCCCTTTTTTCCTTTCAGGAGCCACTATTATTTTTGTAGATGGTTGCCAGTAAAACCAACAATTCAAGAGTGATAGTGGGGCAGATGATTCACCGTAAATTACATCTGGATAGTGGATTCCTCTTCCCCTCTTTTGACAGGTAATAGTGATTTTCTTATAACCATTAATATTTTTAAATGACTTGTAATTATTTGAATAATTCAGGAATTTTAAACGAATGTTACTTCTATCTTTTTTAGAGTTAATTATTATTTTGTAATTAATATCTATATTTGCAAAGTTTATATTTTGATCAGTAGTTGATAACTCAAGACCATGAAGATTGAAATGCGTAAGAAATATGCTTGTTAAAAATACTGCCAGCATTAAATATGATATAAATATTGTGAAATTAACTTCTAAATTTGTCCCTAAAATATATAAAACGATAATTGTAAGGATCCAATAAAGCCCATAGATATTTGGGAAAATATATAGATTATTCAATCCTAGTTTTATAATCTTAGATCTTTTAGTGAATTTTTTATAAAACCACTTTTGTTTAACGAATTGCATCTACTTCTTTTAATATTCTTTCCGATATGGATTCATTTTCTTTAAAACCATTATCCAATCGATGTTCTGTTACTGCATTGAACACAAACTTTACATGCTCAGGGAAAACCGAATCTTCCCCTCTTAAATAAGCACAAGATTTAGCAGCACTAATTATCCCAATTGCCGCTCTTGTGCTTAATCCCCCATTCTTGGTTTTTCTACTTTCTGAGATTAAATCTAGAATATATTCATATATTTCATCGGCAACGAAAATATCTTTAACATTAGATTGAATTAAATTGAGATCTTCAAGTGAAATGATTTCACTTATTTCATCAGGGTTTATATTTTCACCTTTTAAGATCCTTATTTCTGATTCTCTATTTGGATTACCTAATGAGATTCTCATCAAAAAACGATCTAATTGAGATTCAGGTAACGGTGAAGTCCCAATTTGATTAATTGGATTTTGTGATGCAATAACAAAAAAAGGGGATGGTAAGTTTTTGATTTCTCCATCGACATTAATTAGTTTATTATTCATTGCTTCTAGTAAAGCACTTTGAGTTCTAGGACTGGCTCTATTTATTTCATCTGCTAGTAAGACGTTAGTAAAAATCGGTCCTGGTTCAAACTTAAATTCAGAATTACGGGAATTGAATATATTTATTCCTATAAGATCAGAAGGTAAAAGGTCATTCGTGAAATGTACATTTTTATACTCTAAGCCAATACATTTAGCTAGAGCTTTTGACAATGTTGATTTACCTGTACCAGGCAAATCTTCTATTAACAAATTCCCATTAGACAATAAGCAAATTATAGCTAATATTATCTGATTTTTATTCCCTATAATTACCTTCTCTAGTTCAGAGATCAACTTATTAAGTCTATTATTCATTTTTAAATGATTACTTAAATATAATGATAAATAATATTTTGATTTTGCAATATGTTATTTAGAACCATTATGTAATTGAGCCCTTTTGATATGAATATTGGCCTTTTTAAAGATATTTTTCTTTTATCTGCTTTGTTATTTATGAAGTTCCAATAAACTTTTGAATAAATTCTAGATATAAAAAAGTTATAGATTTAATAAAAGCAACTAATTCTTTAATTGAATTAAAATTTTATTCTAGTAAACCCTTGAATTTGGAATCTTTCTCTATTGAATTTAAATAAATAAGTTAAGTACCCCATGATTTTAATTAAATTTTTCAATGAGGATTCATAGGGATTTGACAAAAAAAAACTCCCCTAATATATGGGAGTTTTTTTTTTGAAAAAATAAAAGTTCTAGCTTGTATAAGCTTTTCCTCTGTAGGTAAATTGGTTATGCTGCTTTTTAGCAACTTCTTTGTTCTGGACGTACTTTTGTCCTCTGTAAATTAGAGTCATTTTTTAAGCTCCGGTTTCGCTTAAGTCCCCGTTCCCTGGCTTAAGTCGATTTGCGGCTTGCTAAACGCAAGTTGAACGTTTTGGTAGCGGTTGCTACAAATTTATAATAACATCCAAGAAAATTATTTGTCTAGGTATTTAATAAATAAACTTAATATCTTAATGATGAGATTAGTCTATTCCTTCAAAATATTTATGTGTATGCTTTTTCAATTTCTTACAGGTTACATTTTGTTCGTTTTTGGGAAGTATTTTTTATTTAATGAACTTTTAAATGTAAAATTCATAGGATTATAAAATTTGTTTTATGTTTTCTAGAAGCAAAAAACCTACAGTAAAAAAATCTGCAATAGTTGAAGAAACTCCATTATTTGCTCAATTACTACCATTCGCTAACAGAATGAATGATAAGGTTCAATTGGTAAATGCCTTGGCTTTTACTTTTATTATGGGGTTCTCAATTTTTGGACTTGCTCTATGGAGGCTATCAGCGCTGACCTAATTATTTAATTTTAGTAAAGCATCAATTTTTGATTCTTTATTTTTAATTATTGTTATTAACCATTTAGAGGCTAGTCCCCTAGATATTGATCTATTTTTTAGAAATCTACATATGTATATATGTAGATTTTTTTCATTTTTGGAGTTGAATTTTTCTTCAAAGTCTAATATTTCCTCTTCAGAGGTTCTTTTTCTTAACTCATCCACTAAAGCGTGATTAGAGGAATCATTAAAAAAATTCCCAATATTTAAGCTTAATGTCATAAATAATTTATGTACCTATTTAAGAAGTAGCCATAAATTAAATTTTAAAAAACTAATTTATCTTTTTATTTACAAATAATTTAAAACTTAATTTTTTGGTTTAGCTAGAGGAAGCAGACACTTATCTGAATCACAACCTGCTGGACCTGCTTCAGAAAGTTCTCCAATATCATATTTATTCAGAGCGTCAAAGAAATCGTTATTAACTTTTCTCTCTAAAACTTTATTTTGCAATGATATATATTCCTCTTTACTTATTGGTTCAAAAGGTAATCTCGGGAATGTTGCGTTGGCACTAAATCTAGCTAGTAGTGCAGCAGAAATATATCCTTCATTATTTTCTATCGCATTATGAATAGCCTTTGATAAATCCTCGATTTCATTTTCTGTAAATTCTACGGTTGCAGAGGTATTATGCTCTGTGTAGAATTTCTGCACTTGCATATAAAAATCAAATTGAGCTAATGCTGAGAAATTATTAATATCTATCTGATCTGCACCGTCTATATTTGCCCAGCTAACTTCTGTTGGGATTTCAACTAACCATTCTGTGCATCTTGGATCAAATGGATTGTCAAGTAAGCAGCCATTCTCATCTTTATCAGATTGAGATGGGACAACAGAGTAACCATAATCCATGCAAGCTAAGGCGATTGGATCATTTTTCCTGAAAGTTATTCTTCTTATGAATCTTTGAGCCTTTGGCGGATGCCATCCTGGAGCTGCCCCAGTAAGAAGACTTTTAGTCCCAGCTGGCTGAACAGTTGTACATCGATTTGGTCTTCTTAGATTATGGTTATCACAATATTCCCAGACAGTTTCTTTTACTATTTTTCTCCACGAATCTAAGAATTTAGCTTCCTTCTTTTTGAAAGCCTTCCCTTCTTCGCTATCGGGCCTTCCTGCTTCCCACCACTTCAACCAAGGTGTACCAAAGGCATGTACACAAAAATCAAATAATCCAGTAAAACTTACACCTACAATAGGATCATATTCTCTACTTTTTCTATATCGCTCAACTTCAAATTGATGATTAAGTAAGCATGCTACTGAAAGAGCTGCTGCTTTAAAAGCCTTTTTTTGCTCTTCAAAATTTTCGGGATCAATTTGATTTAAATGAACTTCAGCCAAATTGCAGTGAAAATCATTTCCCAAGATCTCTCCACAAGGGTTAAGTCCATATCTACTCATCCTGTGATCTAGCTCTTCTTCAGAGAATGGACCATAACTACTATTTATCCAATTTCTAGCTTCATCCTTACCTTGTTCTGAGTAGATTTCAATAAATTCCTTTCTCAATTCATCGTCGTTGAGAATATCTGCATTTGACCTTGCGATTGCTTCTGGAGCAAATTGAATAGCCCCCTCACCTGAATGGAATTGTTTCGTGACAGCATCCAAAACAGTTTGGTAAGTGGGTTTTGTATGGTACACCCTCGTATGATTAGCCATCCTGAGGGCATCTTTTTCAGGATCTATTCTCCAATTGCCGTTCTCATCTTGACTCCATAGATTTTCTTTAGCCGATGCGGCCTCCTTGTCATCTGAAGCAAATTGTCTCATTCCAGCACTTCTTCTTATATTCCCAGCAACGATGGTTACTGCAGCTTCATCAATTAATAAACAACACTCTACTGTACTTAATTTCCGCCCAATTGCCTTTCCAAGAAGTAATGCGACTCTAGAGTAGAGATCTTTCAATTTAATAGGATTTGCCATGCCACCAAAACCTTTTAATGATTCTCCAGCAGGTCTAATATCTTCCAGGTTAATATAAACATCAATTTCTCTTTCAAGACTTTCGTTACTTGATGCCTCAAGAAGATATTTATAGCTATCTACCCAGCCTCTTCTGCTATCTCCAACTTTGATATGAAGATCTTTTCCTTTAATTTCTAATGATGACTTCTCTTCTCTCTGATCTTTAGGAGTTATTCCAACTTCACTAACTGATTTAATCTTTATTTTATTTATTACCGTAGGTAGCTTATTTATAAAATGAGGTTCAATTATTGCTCCTGTTCCACATCCCATCATTGCTAAGTCCATCATCAAAGCGAAGGCTTCCCAATCAATTAAGTTTGTTGAAGTACAGTTGTATGCTCCTGAGAAATTTTGGTTCTTATTAATCCAAGGAGTTCCACCAATCCATAGCCATCTCCCTGAAGGTTGGGCTTTTTGGTTACTTTGCATCTCTCTCATTAGGATCAATTCTTCATCAGAAAGTTTCCCTAATTCTTTTAAGCCCGATAAATTTCTTTCACCTACTTCGCTCCAGTTCTCCCTTTTACCAGAGGAAGTTTTCCTACTGTATGATCTAAAAAAAACAGGATAAGCAGCTGGCGCAGTCTTTGGAAAATCATCTTTTTTAAGATTATTGGAATTGCTCTCTGAAGAAGCTTTATTTGGTGCAACAGTCACGATAAGAAAAATTGTATGTAAATACCCGTATTGGAAGAATAACTCTACCTGTGGCGTCTGCAACCATTCTTACCACTATTTAACGGTTTGTGTAGAATTATGTTTAATATGAAATCTTTGTTTAAGAAAGGATATGGAAAGAATCCCTGAACCTGAATTAATGAAAAAAAAAGAGCAGGTCATTTCTTATGACGAAGCTGATTTTTCAGAAGGGGAAGTTAATTTAATTAATCAAATTAATCATTATCTTTTGAGAAAAAATATTTCTTTAAATGAAGAAGATTTAATAGTTGATTTAGGATGCGGCCCAGGAAATATTTCTGAGAAGTTAGCAATAAAATGGCCTAATACAGAAGTAGTTGGAATAGATGGTTCAAAAGAGATGATTTTGAGAGCAGAACATAACAAAGAGATTTCTACTAATCAAAAAAATTTAAAAAATTTACGTTACATTTGTTCTGACATCAAAGACATTAAATTAACTAATTTTTTACTTAAAAAAAAAGTCAGTTTACTTGTTAGTAACAGTTTAATCCATCATATTACCCGTCTTGAAGATTTCTTCAATACCATAAGAAGTTTGTCTAGTAATATCACTGTAAATTTTCACAAGGACTTAAAAAGGCCATTAGATGAAAAGTCTGCTCTAGAACTCAAAGCACAATGTTCAAAAAAATATAATGAGATTTTGACCAATGATTATTATGCGTCTTTAAGAGCTTCTTATACTTTTAAAGAGTTGAAAAATTTCACTTTGGAGAATGATCTATCTTCTTTAGATGTGTTTGAAGACGGAGATAAATATTTAATAGTCTATGGTAATGTTTAAGTACAAAGTTGTAGGGCCTTAATATTAGATAAATGAGCTTAGGTACTAAATTTATAAATAATAAAGACATACTGGATGCAGTAAATAAAAGAAGAAATTTTGCCATTATTTCACATCCAGATGCAGGGAAAACGACTCTTACTGAAAAGCTTCTTTTATATGGAGGTGCCATTCAACAAGCAGGAGCGGTAAAGGCTAGGGGTAATCAGAGAAAAGCTACGTCAGACTGGATGGAGCTGGAGAAACAAAGAGGTATTTCAATTACATCAACTGTATTGCAATTTGAATATGAAAAATCAGTAATTAATCTATTAGATACTCCAGGACACCAAGATTTCTCTGAAGATACTTATAGAACATTAGCTGCTGCTGATAATGCAGTTATGTTGGAAGATGCTGCTAAAGGACTAGAACCCCAAACTAGAAAATTGTTTGAAGTTTGTAAGATGCGGAAAATACCAATATTTACTTTCATAAATAAAATGGATAGACCGGGAAGAGAGCCTTTCTCTTTACTTGATGAAATCGAATCAGAACTTGGATTAAATACTTTACCTATTAACTGGCCAATTGGGAGTGGCGAGGAATTCAGGGGAGTTATTGATAGATTTTCAAGAGAGGTGATTTTATTTGATAAAGCCGTAAGAGGGAAACAGTCTAATGAGAAGAGATTAAGTCTGGAAGATAAAGAGCTTTCAAAATATGTAGAGAGAGAGTTACTTGAGATCTCTCTTGAAGAATTGGAGGTTCTTGATGAAGCAGGATCGAAATTTGAAAAGGAAAACGTTTTTAAGGGCTCTTTAACTCCAGTTTTCTTTGGATCGGCAATGACTAATTTTGGTGTAAGACCATTTTTAGATAGTTTTCTGAAAATGGCTCAAAAACCATCCTCAAGGAATAGTAATAAAGGGGATATTGAACCTGCAAGCGATGAATTTAGTGGGTTTGTTTTTAAGCTGCAAGCAAACATGGATCCAAAGCACAGAGATAGGGTCGCTTTTATAAGAGTTTGCAGTGGAAAATTTGAAAAGGATATGTCAGTAAAACATTCTAGAACTGGGAAAACAATCAGATTGTCAAGACCACAAAAAATATTTGGACAAGACAGAGAAGTAGTTGATGATGCCTATCCTGGGGATGTTATTGGATTAAATAATCCAGGAATGTTTTCTATTGGAGATACTCTTTACACAGGTACTCATCTAGAGTACGAGGGTATACCATCCTTTAGTCCTGAAATCTTCAGCTGGCTAAGAAATCCAAACCCTTCAGCATTTAAAAACTTTAGAAAGGGTGTGAATGAACTTCGTGAAGAAGGTGCAGTTCAGATTCTTTATGACTTTGATGAGAGCAAAAGAGATCCAATACTTGCAGCTGTTGGTCAATTACAGTTGGAAGTAGTAACTCACAGGTTGAAAAGTGAATATGGTGTAGATGCAAATCTGGAATCAATGCCATATAAATTGGCTAGATGGGTTTCTGATGGATGGCCAGCTATTGAAAAACTTGGTAGAGTCTTTAATTGTAAAATAGTTAAAGATTGCTGGAATAGACCAGTTATTCTTTTTAAAAACGAGTGGAATCTAAATCAATTTGTTGAAGATAATAATCATTTAAATTTAAACAAAGTTGCACCTGTTGTTAGTGGAGTCGAACCAATTGTTTTATAAAGTCTTAATGGATTATAAAATTGGTTAATCTGTTAGTATTGGTTAAAAATCTTGGATTCAAACAGTAGTAAAAACAATAGTGAAAAATCACCTTATGAAATTTTAGGTGTAAAAGAAGGTGCTGCTTTTGAGGATATTCAAAAGGCTAGAGATCTTAAAGTTAAAGAGGCTGGTGAAGATTTAATTTTAAAAGCAAAAATAGAATCCTCCTTTGATCAATTACTTATGGGGAGTTTGAAATCAAGACAATCAGGAAATGTAAGTTATGAAGCTGTGAGTGCTTCAAAAAAAGAAAAACAAATTAATCAATTTGCCAATAATAATTTTCCACTACTATCTAAGATGAAAAATTTAAATAATAACTCTAAGAACTCGATTCAATATAGTCTTCCTAAAATAACGCCCCCCTCCTTTGATAACCTTTCAATAAAATTAGCTGTTGGACTATTATTTTTAGTTTTGCTATTTATCAGTCCTGATTCGAATAATAGACTTTTACTCTCTATTTCAACATTAATACTTACTTATACTCAAATTAAATCTGGGAAAAGATTTATAGCTTCTTTAGGATGGAGTGTTACCTTCCTTTCAATAGGATTAATATTCGGTGGATTACTTGAAACTAATTCTTTTATCGAAGAAATATCAAACAATTCTTTATCAATACAAAAAATTCAAAGTATTCCCGCCATGCTTATTTTATGGCTGGGAGTAATCTTCTTATGATTAATTTTCTATCATCGATCTAATTTCTTCATAATTTATCAAATATTTATTCTTACAAAATTCACAAACCAATTCCGCTTTACCCTCTTTCTTGAGAATATCCTCCAACTCACTCTTGTCGAGCATTTTCATTGCATTTAAACTTCTTTGTTTAGAACACTTACATTTAAAACTAACTTCTTGGGAACGAGCTTTTTCAGTTATCGATTTATCGTCAATATCGGGGAATATATTTTTTATTAATGAAAGGAGATTATCTTTTGACTGAAATAGGTCTTCGCTGAAAGAATTAATTTCTTTACATCTTTCTTCAAGTAGTGCGACAAGTAAAGGGTCAGTGTCTTTTTTAGGTAAAACTTGAGCTAATAGGCCACCACTGCAAATAACACTTTTTTTTTGAATTTTTTCTCCAATAAATACAGCAGAAGGCGTTTGTTCCGAATGATATAAATATGAAGCTAAGTCTTCTGCAATATTCCCATTCACTAATTCAACAGTACTTGTGAAGGGCTCTCCAATTCCACTATCTCTTATGACGTTTAAATATCCTGTACCTAATGCTTTTGTGAAATCAAAAGAATATTTATTATCATCTGTTTTGAAAAGATCCAATTCTAAATCAGGATTACCTACATAACCCCTAACTTTTCCGTCTCTTCCTGCATCAACTAGCAATCCATTTAAAGGTCCGTCGGATCTAACTCTTAAAGTAACTCTCCCATGCATTATCTTCATAGAACTTGCTAAAAGCAGTGAGGCACTAAATGCTCTTCCTAAGATGCAGGTGGTTAGATATGAAAGACCGTGTCTTTTTTTTGCTTCTAAAGAAGATTCTGTTGATAAGACCGCAACTAATCTTATCCCTCCATTTGCTGCAGTAGCCCGAACTATCCTATCCTTCATGATTTTCTTTCAAAAGTTTTTGATTTTCCCTTTTTCCAGAATTAACATTCTAGACGGAATTCCCTCAAATAAGGCAGGTTCATGAGTAACAATAATAATTGTATTTTTATTTTTTAGATCAAGAATTAAATTCTTCACATCATTTCTCATTGACCAGTCTAATCCAGCAGTTGGTTCATCAAGTAAAAGAATTGAGGGGTTTCTAAGTAGCTGAACTGCTACGGCCAATCTTCTTTGTTGTCCGCCACTAAGCTGTTCTGGTGGTTGGGTAAGATTTAAATTTTTCAAACCGACCTTATTTAAAACTATTTCTATATTTTTTTCTCTTAAAGATTTATGCCCTATTTTTAATTCTTTCCCAATAGTTGTACCTATAAAGTATCTTTCGGGAAATTGGAATACTACTCCACAAAACCATCTTCTTTGGCTAGAAGATAAAATTTTATTCTTCCAAGAAATTTTTCCTTTTTGGGGATTTGTTAATCCACTTATTATTTCGATTAAGGTTGTTTTACCTGAACCACTATTGCCGCAAATTAAAATGATTTCATTCTCATGAACTTTTAAATTAAGGTTATCTATTATTTTTTTTTCACCTGTTTGAGGTTGATAAGATATTCCTTTTAAATCAAGCATTATTAATTAAGTTTTAGGTATGAATTTTAATCTAGTAATAACTTACTTATAATAGTTATAGATTTTAAAAGCTATTAGTCAATATGAAAATTGTTTTTAGAGAAGTTGATCCTTTTAACTGTTGGATTTGGATGAAGTTTTCTGAGATACCCACTGAAGCAGAAAAGAAATATTTAGATCAATTATTTGATAGTTGGTACACACTAGGAACTTTAGGTGGATTTAACTCCGAGAATTTACAAACTCACGAAGAAGGTTCTGATTTAAGTTGGATGTCATATGATAACAACCAAAAAGATTCAGCTTCCCCTGCATTAATGCATAATGTAGGGGAGATGGAATATCAAAACATTTGGGGTAGATTTTGGGTTGATTTTGGAGGTTCAGATTCAATTTCAATAGATATCTTAATTAATTCTTTGAATGAGATATCTAATAAATACGTAAAAATTGAAGAGTTAATTATTGGCGGTGAAAATAATGATTGGGCTATTAAGGAACATGAAGATTTAGTTTTCAAGGATTAATCGTTTTAGATGGAAGACTTAACAAGATTAATTATTTCAGATGAAAGAATTTTAAATATAAACAACAATAATATAGAACTTACTAATGATGAAGCTCATTACATAAATAAAGTAATGAGGATAAAAACAGGTAAAGAAATATTCATAACTAATGGGGAGGGTTCATTATGGAAAGCTATAAAAGTTAAAAATGATTGTTTAAAAATTAGTCAATTCCAAAAACCTTACTTATTTAAAGAACAAGAAATTCACTTGTTGGGAATAGCTGTTGTTATACCAAAAAGCGGTTTTGAGGACATTTTGAAAATGTGTACTGAAATAGGAATTGATTTTATACAACCATTATTTTCAGAAAGACAGGTCAACAAAAATTTAAACTTTACGAGAAAAATTTTGAGATGGAATTCAATTATCAAAGAAGCAGTTGAGCAAAGTGAAAGATTATGGAAACCATCTATTTTAAATGGTATGGATATTATTGAATGGATTAAAAGTAGAGATAATCAAGAAAGAATTTCAATTTCTATAACTAGAGAAGATAATTGTTATGACTTAAATCAATGGTTAAAAAAACAGCAAGAATTTATAGATAAAAAAGGAGTTATTTTCTGGAATGTAATTGGCCCTGAAGGAGGTTGGTCTTCAAGAGAAATTAATTTTTTTAATAAAAATAATAATACCTTTGTTAAACTCTCTGACACTATTTTAAGAACTTCAACAGCTAGTATTAATGCAACATCAATTCTAAACCAATGGAGAAATGATTTGAAATTAAGGAATTAGATAAAATGGATTTCATTACAAATCAATTTTTTATAGGTTTTTGCATTAATTTTATTTTGATTTATGTATTCTGCAAGATCCCTTTAATGACAGAAGGTGGATGGATAAGTGCAGGTATTTTAGGCACAATTTTATGGGGATGTTTGTCCTGGCAGGGATGGATGTCAGTTGTAATTTATTTATTATTTGGCTCTCTCGTAACCAAAATAGGTTTTAAATTTAAAAAAGAACAAGGAATAGCCGAAAAAAGAGGTGGGAGAAGAGGCTCCGAAAATGTTTGGGGCTCTGCAGCTACAGGATTATTTCTTGCTATGATGACCAAATTCAATGCAGCCAACGTACTTTTGTTTAAAATAGGTTTTGCAGCAAGTTTTGCTGCAAAGTTAGCGGATACTTTTGGTAGTGAAATTGGGAAAAGGTTTGGGAAAGATACATATTTAATTACTTCACTTAAAAAGGTTGAGAGGGGAACTGAAGGAGGAATAAGTTTAGAAGGAACATTAGCTAGTATCTTGGGATCAATATTTATGACTTTTATAATGCTTCGTCTATCAATTATTTCTACCAAATCTCACTTTACAATTGTTGCAGTCTCGGGGTTTTTGGCAACACTTTCTGAAAGTATTATTGGTGCTAAATTTCAAAATAAATATAAATTAAGTAATGAATTGGTAAATGCTATTCAGACAAGTATTGCTTCTGTTTTTGCTATCTTTGCTCTTATTTTATATTCATATTTTTTAAATTAATAATATTTGAAAAGACCTAGGATTCCTTCCATTTTGTAAGAATCTCCCAGCTTTTAAGTCTTTGGAAAAGCCAGAAATGACCTTCGGAATTTAGATGAATTCCATCATGCGTAATCCAATTTTTACTCCTTTTATCAGAATACATTTCTCTAAAAGTAGGAAGAAATGGGACATTCTGATTGAGGCATACTTCCTCCATTCTCCTTTCATAAGAATTACAAAAATCATTTGAGTACCATAGACATCCTGCGAACGGCATTTTGCTTTCGTCAACTGGTGTAAGACCAATAACAAATACATTTGTTTGAGAGTTCATTTCATTAATTAGCCTCTCTAATCCATATTCAAATCCATCTATATCTAATTGATGTCTTCCATTTTTCTGACCAATTGCTGCTGTGTCGTTAAGACCTACATTTAGTAGGATTGCTTTAGGTTTATTTCTTCTCGTTTCTCCTCTAGATGACCATTCTTTTTCCCATCTAGATGAAACTTTTTCTATCCCATCCCCCCTAACGCCAAGTTGATAAATAACTGGCCCATTGTGGTTATTGCACCAATCTTTTCTAAGCCTCTCACACCATCCACCACCCTCATTATCTCCCCATCCATAAACCGAGCTATCTCCAATTACAACAAGCTGTTTTGGTAAACTAATCACTATAACCGGAAAAAAATAATTACTTGATCTAACAAATTATTCTTACAAATCAAGTTAAACTATTTTTGATTTTACCATTTATTAATTCGCCAACTATTGCGATGGAGCTATAAGCTATCAAAACTAATGTAACTTCTTGCCATGCGAAGGAACTTAGTGATTCTTGTAATTGCCAACCTAGACCAACACTTCCAATAACTCCAACAATTGCAGTTTCTCTAATAATAATGTCAGATCTATAAGCGCAATATGCTAAGTAACTTTTTGCTTGTTGAGAAAATAAACCTAATAGCCAACTAGTCTTTTTTGAGATTCCTAGAGATTTCATTGCAATATAATTTCTCTTGTCTTGGCTATCTAGATTTGTAAAAAGTAATTTGCTAGTAATACCAGCGTTGTGGAGACCTAATGTTAAAGCTGCTAAAGATACAGAAGGATTATTAAAAGTTAATAGAGTTAGAAGTATTACAGGGGTGGGTATTAAACGTAATAAAAATGCAAAAATTTTTATAAAAATTTTAGAAGTATTTTTGTTAAAAATTCCTATTACTAATGGAGGTAAACTAATTGCGATTCCTGTTGATAAAAGACTTAAAATTATTGTTTCTAATATAAGTTTTAAGAAATCAAATAATCCTAAATCTGAGCTTGATTTAAATAGAGAACTAACGGAATTAAAATTTTCAAAATTATTGTTAAAAATAAAATAAAGAAAATATGAAAAAGAAAATAAAATTGTTATGAAAAAAACTGAAATAAAAAAAATAGATAGGATTTTATTTGTAGTGTTAAATTTTATTTTTTTGAATATTAATCCTGAAAGAATTATCAAAATTGCTAAGGACCATAAATAAGTCCATAACTCTCTAAAATTTAAAGTTTGGAAAGATAAAAAAATACTGGTACCTATTCCTCCAATCCCAAAAAGTCCTAGAATCACAGTACTTCTTATTGAACACTCTAATCGATATAAACCAAAGTTTTTAAATGTATTTATTATTGGATTCCATATTAAAGTTAGTAAAGAAGAAAATTTAGGTGCATTTATTTGATTTATAGATTCAAAACTTTTGTAGTCAATAGTTTCTAATTGTTCAGCAAAAACTTTTGAATTTACAGCAATATAAGGTATACATATAGCTATTATTCCTATCGAAAAATTTATTCCATATATTTGCATTAATAGTATTCCCCAAACCACTTCGTGTATAGATCTAATTATTGTTAGAAAAAACCTTATAATGAGGTAGAAAAAATTTGGAATATTAAAGATTTTATAAAAAATATTTGAGGAAATTATTCCAAAAATTGCTCCAAAAATAATACTTACTAACCAACTAAAAAAACCAATTAAAATAGTTTCATTTAATCGCTTAATTACGGTAATAATAATTTCATTATCGATCTTGGGATTAAATGCAGAAATTAAGAAATCTTGGAATAATTTAAATCCTCCAAAATGAATATTGTTTATTAATTGATACCCTAGAGGTATGCATACCAAAATTGGAAGAAAAGATAATGAGGTATAGTTTAATTTTAATTTGTTCAACTAATTAAAATATTTCCTCTAAATGAATCTTCTTTAAGTTATTTCTTTTGATATTGAAAAAAATTTTACCATCCCTTATTCCAATAACTTTATCGAAATCGTTCAGTAAATCTAATCTATGTAATGCAACTAATGCTGTCTTTGGGGATTTTTTTGTATTATTTTTATATACATTTTCTAGCAGAAGGTTTTTAATTGTTGTTATCAATTTGGGATCTAGATTATTAAAAGGCTCATCTGCAAGTAATATATTTGATTCTTGAATTAATGATCTAGCTATAGCCACCCTTTGTTTTTGCCCCCCAGATAGTTTTCTGATTTTTTTATCGTAAATAGAGGTATGAAGTCTACATAATTTCATATATTTATGCGCCTTCTTAAAAGAACTTATATTTAGTAAATTTTTAAAAGCGAAATAAAAATTGTTTTCCGCTAGTAGTCCACAATTAACATTTTGTTCTGCAGAGAGATCTTCTATTAATCTTAAATCTTGCCATATAGTTGTTATTTTACTTTTCTGCTTTCTATCTAATTCCTCGAAACTTTTATTGAATAATTTAACCTCACCTTGAGTTGGCTTGATAGTGCCATTAAGTATTGATATAAGTGTAGTTTTTCCTGAACCGCTTTTACCTAAAAGTGCAATTTTTTCCCCAGAATTTATTTGTAGATTTACTTTATTAAGAATCAGATCATTTTTGTATTTATAAGAAATATTTTCTAATTCTAAGACAGTATTATTATTCATCTAATTTTATTTAATTTCCTCCCGATTTCCTCTATATTTTTATATTGTTTTGATTCTGCCTTTATAAATCTTTTTGCATTGAACATATCTAATATCTGTTTATGTGATTTTTGCTTTGTATCTAAATTTAGAATTACTGATGTAAGTTCTTTTGTAAACCCTTCCCCGAATCTATTTTCAAGATCACCTTGAGCTACCCAATGATAGTCAACATATTCTGGTGTGATCCAGAATAATTCTGAATTACTTGTTCTTTTGGGATTATTTTTAAGATTGTTTTCCCAAACCAGTTTATTTAAAGCTCCAGCATCAAATGCCCCACTATTAACTAAAGCTATAGTGGCATCATGACTCCCACTAAAACCTGCTTTTTTTCCTTTAAAATGTTTAATTTCTACCCCTGCTTGATTTAAAAAATATTCTGGCATTAATCTTCCAGAAGTTGAGTTTTCAGAGCCAAAAGTAAATCTTAAATTCTTAAGTTTTTTAAGTCCTTTAATGTTTGAAATTGAGTTAAGTTCTAAATTTTTATTTACTATAAAAACACTTTTAAATTCCTTATCGATATCTCTTTGAGCTATGACAATTGAATTAGGTGTTTGTAATCTTGCTTGAACTCCTGATAAACCTCCAAACCAAACTAAATCTAAATCTTTAGTTCTAAATCCAGTTACTGCTGCAACATAATTAATAACAGGAATGTATTTAACTTCTACATCAAGTTGTTTGGATAATTCTTTTGAAAATAAATTAAATCTTTTGTCCAAAACATCTTGGTTTTGATCAGGTATTGCTCCAACTTTTAAAACTTTGGGATTTGAAAATACAGGTGATGAAAAAACAGAAAATAATAGAGATGCACTTACTAGGAAACTCTTTAAATTAAACATAACTTAGTTAATTTAATAGTATTCAGAGATTGCCTTTTCAAACCTCTTTAGTCCATCTTTTATTTTAATTTCTGAAGCTGCACAAGATATTCTTATACATTGATCAGCTCCAAAAGCTTTTCCAGGTACAACAACTAATCCGTAATCTTGAAGAGCTTTATTGCAGAAATCAACAGAAGTAATTGAGGAGTTGGGTAATTTTGGAAATGTGTAAAATGCTCCGTTAGGTTCTTCAATATAAATCCCATTTATATTATTAAGGCCCTCATAGAGAAGTCTTCGTCTTTGATCATAATGGCTATTTATCATTGAAAAATACTCATTATTAATTTTTAAAGCCTCTAAAGCACCTTTTTGAACAAAAGAGCAAACATTACTTGTACTTTGACTTTGTAATGCTGAGGATGCTTTGATCACATCTTTAGGACCTACTAAATAACCTATCCTCCAGCCAGTCATAGCCCAACCTTTCGCAAACCCATTTATTATAAAAATTCTATCTTTTAAGTCATTTGCTAATGAAGATAAACTGTAGTGTTTAAATTCTTTTTTAAGGATTAGTTCGTAAATCTCATCAGAAAGAATATTGATATTTGGATTTTCTCTGGCTATATCAGCAATTTGCAATAACTCTTCCTTTGACATTACTCTCCCAGTCGGGTTATTAGGAGAATTGATAATTATAAATTTAGTTTTTGAAGAGATTTTAGACTTCAAATCTTTTATATTAATTTTAAATCCATCTTCAGCAGAGGAATTTGTAAAAATTGGCTTTCCACTAGCCAACCTAACCATCTGGGGATAACTTAGCCAGTAAGGAGCAGGGATGATAACTTCGTCTCCTTCATTTAATAAAACTTGAAAAAGATTATATATTGCTTGTTTGGCTCCATTTGTGACCATTACATTTTCAAATTCAATATCTAAATTGTTTTGAATTTGAAGCTTACTTGCAATTGCTTTTCGGAGATCTAAATTTCCTGCTGCAGGTCCATACTTGGTAAATCCATCAAATATAGCTTTACTTGTAGCCTCTATAACTTCTTTTGGGGCATTAAAGTCAGGTTCTCCAGCACTTAAATTGCAAATATCTACTCCTTCTGCAGCTAATTGATTTGCTTTGGCACTTATCTGCAGTGTAAGTGAAGGCTCAATAGATAGCGCCCGTTTAGATAGATTTAATTTACTCATTGATTTATAGCTTTTCAAATATGACTTTTAATAATGACAAATGCATAAATTAAGAATAATTAAAAGTATCACAGAATGGTTTGATTTAGTTTATTTTCTTAATTTATTTTATTTTCATGTTTTAACTTCTTAAGATAAAAAAATATTTAAGTTTTATTTTTGGTGAAAAGGTTAGTTATTGGAAGAGGAAGTGTATTTGCAGATTTATTAATAATTGGTGAAGCGCCTGGAGCTCAAGAAGACTCAGAGGGAAAACCTTATGTCGGTAAATCTGGTAAATTATTAAATGAATTATTGATAAAAGCAGGGATTGATTACAAGGATGATGTTTATTTTTGTAATGTAATTAAATGTCGACCACCAAACAATAGAAAACCCACTATCAAAGAAATTAATATTCATAAACCTTGGTTGTTACAGCAAATAAAACTAGTTGATCCAAAATTTATATTACTTACTGGTTCGACTGCTATGAGAACTATTTTAGAAGTTAAAGATCCTATAAGTAATTTAAGAGGTCAATGGATTAAAAAAGATGGGAGAGAAATTATGGTAATTTTTCATCCATCTTATTTGTTGAGATTTCCTTCAAAAGAAATCAATAAACCGTACCATCTAACTTTAAAAGACCTTGAGAATGTAAGTGGTAAACTATATGCCTTATAATTTAGTGAATCCTTTTTGAATATCAAGAATTTTAATGTCATTAACTCAATCAAAAGAGGTTAATAGTCTCTCCAAAAGATATTCAACTCATATTGAGAGGAGGATTACTAGAACAGTAATGGTTGGTGATATAGCTATTGGAAGTGATTATCCAGTAAGAGTTCAGTCCATGATAAATGAAGACACTATGGATGTCGAAAATGCTTTCTTAGCTATTAAAAGACTTCATGATGTAGGTTGTGAAATAGTAAGATTAACTGTCCCTTCGTTAGCGCATGCAAAAGCAGTAGGAGATATAAAAGCAAAATTATTAGAAAATAATATCAATACTCCCTTGGTAGCTGATGTTCACCATAATGGTATGAAAATTGCAATGGAGGTTGCAAAACATGTTGATAAAGTAAGAATTAATCCAGGATTGTTTGTCTTTGAAAAATCAGACCCTTCCAGAACTGAATATACAGATGAGGAATTTGAAACTATTAAACAAACAATACTTAAAAGATTTACTCCACTAGTAGAGGTTTTAAAGGCTGAAAACAAAGCTCTAAGGATTGGAGTTAATCATGGGTCGCTATCTGAGAGAATGCTTTTTACTTATGGAGATACTCCATTGGGAATGACAGAATCTGCTATGGAGTTCGTCAAAATTTGTGATGAGCTTGATTTTCATAACATAATTATTTCTATGAAAGCTTCCAGGGCCCCAGTCATGATGGCAGCTTATAGGATGATTGCAGATAGGCTTGACTCAGAAGGATATAATTATCCATTGCATTTAGGAGTGACGGAAGCTGGAGATGGTGATTATGGAAGGATTAAAAGTACTGCTGGAATCGGAACGCTTCTAGCAGAGGGATTGGGAGATACCATTAGGGTTTCTTTAACAGAAGCCCCAGAGAAGGAAATTCCAGTTTGCTATTCAATTTTGCAATCTTTAGGATTAAGAAAAACGATGGTTGAATATATCAGTTGCCCTAGTTGTGGGAGAACACTTTTCAATCTAGAAGAAGTCGTAGACAAAGTTAGGAACGCTACTTCACATTTGACTGGTTTAGATATAGCAATAATGGGTTGTATAGTAAATGGGCCTGGAGAAATGGCAGACGCTGATTATGGTTATGTTGGAAAAGGTAAAGGAACTATTGCCTTATATAGAAGGAAAGATGAGATAAAGAGAGTACCTGAAGATGAGGGAGTTAATGCTTTAATCCAACTTATTAAGGATGATGGAAAGTGGATAGATCCTTAAGGATTTATCAAATTTTGAAATTATAAATAAATCTTTTTATAATATAAAAATATTGATTCTTTGAAGATAAGAAAATTGCCAAGAAAAATTTTTATAATTTTATTTGCGACAACCTTTTCTGGGATATTTTTTAATAATTTTGCAGAAGCAACAGTTTTAAATAATAGTTATAAAGAAGTAATTGATCATGTTTGGCAAATTGTATATAGAGATTTTCTTGATTCAAGTGGGAAATTTCAAAAGTCTAATTGGATTAAGCTAAGAAAAGAATTTTTATCAAAAACATACTCAGACAGCAATGAAGCATATGATGCGATTAGAGATATGCTGTCGAACTTAGATGATTCTTATACAAGATTTTTAGAGCCTAAGGAATTTAATCAAATGAGGATTGATACCTCTGGCGAATTAACTGGAGTTGGTATCCAAATAGTTAAAGATAAAGAATCTGATGATTTAATAATTATTTCTCCTATAGAGGGAACACCTGCTTTTAATTCTGGAATTAAAGCTAGAGATAAAATATTATCTATAGATGATATTTCTACTCAAGGGATGAATATAGAGGATGCCGTGAAATTAATAAGAGGACAAAGAGGTACTAAAGTTAAGCTTGAAATTCTTAGAGGTTCTAAATCCTTTTTTAAGATTTTATCAAGAGAAAAGATTGAAATAAAATCTGTTTCAAGTAAAGTCAATAAAACTAAAAACGACTTGTTAATTGGCTATGTAAGAATTAAACAATTTAATGCAAATGCATCAAGAGAGACTAGAGATGCTATTAAGGATTTAGAAGCAAAAAAAGTCGCAGGATATGTTCTTGACTTAAGAAGTAATCCTGGAGGTTTATTAGAATCAAGCATTGATATTTCTAGGCATTTCATTAACAAAGGAGTAATAGTAAGTACCTTAAGTAAAGAAGGTTTAAAAGAAACAAAAAGAGGAAACGGTCAAGCTTTAACAAAAAAGCCCTTAGTTGTCTTAGTTAATGAGGGTTCTGCCAGTGCTAGTGAAATAGTCTCTGGTGCAATAAAAGATAACAAAAGAGGAAAATTAGTTGGGAAGAAAACTTTTGGGAAAGGTCTAGTCCAATCTATGAGAACTTTAGTTGATGGTTCAGGGCTAACTGTTACAGTCGCTAAGTATTTAACCCCGAACGGTATTGATATAAATAAATCTGGAATTGTTCCAGACATAGAAGTAAAAATGAATATAAACCCTATTCTTCAAAGAGATATTGGGACTAGAAAAGATAAACAATATAAGGCAGGTGAAAAAGAGCTGATAAATATAATTAAAATGAAAAACCAGATAAATCAGTTTAACCCTTCCACTAAAAACCTTAATGCGTTCCTAAAAATTAATAAGGAAAATATATTATTTTCATTAAATTAATTACTCATATCCAACATTCTCTTTATTGGTACATAGGCTTTTCTTATTAATTCTGGGTCAAGTTCGATAGATGGGGAATTGTTTTTCAAACAATCAAGAATCTTTTCTAAAGTATTTAATTTCATATATGGACACTCGTTACATTTACAACCTTCTATGTCTGGAACTTCAATAAAGATTTTATTAGGTTCTTTCTTCTTCATTTGATGTATTATTCCAGGTTCAGTTAATACCATGTAAGTTTTAGATGGATCTTTGGTGACGAAATCAAGCAATTTACTGGTTGATCCAATAAAGTCCGAGAGAAGTAGTAAATTTTGACTACATTCAGGATGAGCAATAACTTTTGCTCCAGGATTTTGGTATTTTAATTTTAATAGAGCTTCTTCACTAAATGATTCATGAACAATGCAGCTGCCAGGCCATAATTTGAGATTTCTTCCTGAATTTTTTTGTACCCATCTCCCGAGATTCTGATCGGGTGCAAAGATTATCTTTTTATCTTCAGGTATCTTGTTAACTAATGCGACTGCATTACTACTTGTACATATCAGATCACTTTGCGCTTTTACTTCTGCAGTACAATTTATATAACTTACGACATAGTGATCTGGATTTTCTTCCTTAAAGTTCTGAAATTTATCTGAGGGACAATCGTCTGCTAATGAGCATCCTGCGTCAATATCTGGTAATAGGACTGTTTTATTTGGGCTAAGTATTTTTGCGGTTTCGGCCATAAAATGTACCCCGCAAAAAATTATTATATCTGCATCATTATTTGCTGCTTTTCTAGATAGATCTAATGAATCTCCAATAAAATCTGCAATTTCTTGAATCTCTGGAGCTTGATAATAGTGCGCAAGAATAATGGCATTAGCTTTTTTGCAACGCTCTTTTATTTCAGAAATCAAATCCTTTTCGTTTTGAACGGATTTCTGTTTTGCAGTAGAAGTTATACTGGTCAGGATTTAGAATATCTCTAAATAGATTATATGCCTTTAAACAGAAAAAATTCTGACAAATTTAAAAATTGCTATTGTTGGTGACTGTCATGGTCAATGGTCTGAATTAGACTTGAAAGTTTTATCGATTATCAAACCAAATATTGTTTTATTTGTTGGTGATATTTCTGATGGGAGTGTCAAAATAATTAAGAAAATCAATGAGATCAAAATTCCTACTTTTGTGATTTTAGGAAATCATGATAGAGGGAAAGATTCTACCGGCGAAACTCTCTCAAAGCAGATACGTGTTCTTGGTGGGAAATATTGTGCATGGGATTTGAAAGTTTTTAATAATCAAATGAATTTACTATCTGCAAGACCATGTAGTTCTGGCGGAGGCTATTATCTTTCAAAAGAAGTTAAAGGAGTTTATGGACCTATTACCGAACAAGATTCAATAAATAAAATTATCAAATGTGCAGAAGAGAGTGTCGAAGATATACCTTTAATAATTATGTCTCATGCTGGCCCTTCGGGTTTAGGCTCAGAACCTAAAAGCATTTGTGGGAAAGACTGGAAATTACCATCTTTAGATTGGGGAGATAGAGATTTGTCTGTGGCTATTTCTCAAATACAAAAGAGAAGAAAAGTTGATCTTGTGATTTTCGGTCATATGCACAATCGGCTTAAAAGAAATCTTGGTTTAAGAGAGATGTTTAAAATTGACAGCAAAGGAACAATCTATTTCAATACTGCTATCGTGCCAAGATATAAAACTGATGAAGATGGTAAATTACTAATTAATTTTTCATGGATTGAGTTTAAAAAAAAGGAATTAAGACATGTTTCTCATCGATGGTATTCAGAGTCTGGTGAAATTTGTGAAGAAGATAAATTTTTTTAGAATTAGATATTTCTGATCATATTTTAATTATTTTTGGGCTTTTCATATTTTGAAAATAATGTTTGAGATAAGATGTAACCTGCAATTCCTGCGGCTATAAAAGCTAAACCATTTTTAAATAAAGGTAATAAGTCATTTGTTCTGGATATTATCGGTGCCAAACCAAAAACCCCAAATAACATTCCCCATAAAGGAGAAAGAAGAGCTAAAAATCCAATTGATATGACTTGATCTTCTTTTCTTGGAGCAGATGCGAAACCTGCTACTAAACCTCCAAGAATAGATGTACATAAAGTCCATATATATTGCTCTTTTGGTAGCCCAGGGACAACTTGACACCCTCCTCTTTCAAGGCAAATCTTTACTGAATCAATTGCATCTAATACTGCGCCATCCTCACCGTGATCTTTCACATAATATTGATTACCAAATCTTGTTTGAAGTTCAACCCAAAATAACCTTGGCATAAAATTGAAATAAGCCTCTCCGACGTTAAAGTTAAGTAAATTTCCTCCTCTAGGATCTGCAACTATCAACAAACTTGTCTCATCTAAATCCCAATAGTCCTTTATTGCGCTACCAGGAGAACTCTCAAACTGAGATAAATATTTAATTTTCCACCCACTTTCAATTTCTAGATTGTTGAGCTTATCCTCTAAAGATTTTTTCTGAATCGGGCTTAATGTTTTAGCTAAATCAATTACTGGTGTTTTTTCTTCTGGTAAGAGATCTGGATTATTTATAGCAAAAACGGGTTTATGTGAAATTAAAACTAATATAGATAGAAATATTCCCAATAAATAGTTAATCTTTGAAGGCATAAATAAGTTTTGTCTTTTTATATTTTCGCCTATGAAAAGCTTACCCGCGAAAAATCCAGATTGGTTAGTAAAAAAAATAATAAAAATGGGTGGGACTATAAGTTTTTATGACTTTATGAATATTGTTTTAAATGATCCTATTAATGGTTATTACGGCAGCGGTAAAGCTGAGTTAGGCGTTCGAGGGGATTTTGTCACATCATCCTCTTTATCAGATGATTTTGCTTTTTTGGTAGGGAAACAAATAGAAGATTGGTTAATTCAGTTCAAAAGTAGTTTTTTATCTAATCAGAAATTAACTGTTATTGAATTTGGAGCTGGAGATGGGAGCTTTATGAGTGGATTAATTAAATATTTTTTAGAAAGCAGCAAGAATTTTTTGGAAGTAGTTACTTTTGTAATTATTGAACCTAATGAAGGGATGGTAGAAAAACAAAAAAATAAATTGGAAGAATTTCTAAACTTAGGTATTGATATTTTATGGAAAGGCTTGGAAGAAGTAGAGGAAAATAATATCAATGGAATAGTTCTAGCAAATGAGGTTTTAGATGCTTTGCCGGTAGAAAGAATAACCTTTTCAAAAGAAAAATTACTTCGACAAGCAGTATCTATAGATAAAAAATCTTATAAATTATTTTTTGATAAAATGCCAATTACAGGTGAATTGGAAAAAAGTATCGGACTTGCTAAAAGTGAATTGGGAATTACTATTCCGCCTGAAGATGCCCTTGAAGGATGGACTACAGAATGGCATGTAGATAACTCAAAATGGTTAAAAGCTATTTATGGAAAAATCAATAATGGTATTTTATTGATAATTGATTACGCTAAAGAAGCTAAAAAATACTACACCTCTAAGAATTCTGATGGGACGATAGTTTCTTACGAAAATCAAAAAATGATGAATAATTTCCTAGATTCTCCAGGAAATTGCGATTTAACATCTCATGTTTGCATAGAAACTTTAATTAATGATGCTGAGACTCTTGGATTTAATACTATTGGAATAACTAAACAAGGAGAGGCCTTGTTGGCACTTGGATTGGCAGAGAGACTTTATGGAATTCAGAAAGAATTTAAGGAGGATTTATCAAATGCCCTTTTAAGAAGAGAGGCATTACTGAGACTGGTTGATCCTGTATGTCTAGGTGATTTTAAGTGGTTTGTTTTTAATAAGTTTAAGGAGAAAAAAATGAATATAAATTCAACCTGCTTGCGTTAAGAAAAAAACTTTAAAAATAATGAATCCTCTACGTCATCATATATATCTACTTCACCAATTTCTTTCGGTAAGATAAATCTCATTTTGCCATCACGAACTTTTTTGTCGCCCATGAGTATTGATAGAACATCTTCTTTATTTATTTTGGGGATCTCGGTAGGTAGATCGTAACTCTTCAAAAGATTATTCTGTCTATCTAATTCTTCTTTAGACCATAACCCTTTCTTAATTGCTATCTTCCCTGCAATATTCATACCAATTGATATTGCCTCACCATGTAAGAATTGGCCGTATCCACATAAATTTTCAATAACGTGACCAAAAGAATGACCATAATTCAATATTGCTCTAACACCATTTTCATGTTCGTCTTGAGAAACAATATGAGACTTTGTTTTAATTGAACTATTAATTATTTTAATTAGGCATTCATTCTTGAGATTTATAAGTTCATTCTTGTTTTTTTCAATTTCTAAGTATTCGAAAAGTTCTTTATCTTTTATTACTCCGTATTTTATTACTTCGGCCATGCCTGCACTGAATTCTCTTTTGGGCAAACTTTTTAGAGTCTCTGGATCAATAAAAACTGCTTTGGGTTGATTGAAAGCTCCAATTAAATTTTTACCTTTAGGATGATTTACGCCTGTTTTTCCTCCCACGGATGAATCAACCATCGATAATAGTGTTGTCGGAATCTGAATATATTCGATACCTCTTAGCCAAGTCGCAGCTGCAAAACCACTTACATCTCCAACAATTCCTCCTCCAAGGGCAATAATTATTGAATTTCTATCTAAACCAAATTCAAATGCAACGTCATATATTTTACTTAAAGTTTTCAAGTTTTTATGTGATTCTCCAGCCTTAATAAGGAACATTTGGGCTTTAAAATTATTGTTTTTTAAACTATTTAAGAATTTTTCTCCATACAAATTTGATATCTCTTCATTTGAAATTACAAGTATTTTTCTATTTTTTGTTATGCCAATTTTTAAAAGTTCTTCGCAGATATTATTGAGTATTCCTGCTTCTAAAGTTACTTCATATGACTTATCACCTAATGGGACTAATATTTTTCTCTTATTCACAATTAATTACCTAGCTTAAATTTATAAATATTTAGTATTAAATAATTTCTATAATAGCAAAATCTAAGCTCTAGATACTTAAAAAATCAGTTGTTAAGAATTAGAAATCGTAATAAAATCATCCTATGAGTTCAAAAAAAAATATAAGCATTATTAAGAAAAATTATTCTATAGGAATAATTGGAGGCGGCCAATTAGCTTTAATGCTTACAGAGGCAGCTAAAAAAAGAGATTTAGGAGTATGCGTTCAGACAAAATCTTGTGGGGATCCTGCTGGTTTAAAGGCAGATCATGTTATAGAAGCCGATCCTTTAAAGATAAGGGGTAATAAGTCATTAATTAATGAGTGTGAAAAAATAATTTTTGAAAATGAATG
Source organism: Prochlorococcus sp. AG-418-F16 (assembly GCA_003214235.1). GTDB lineage: Bacteria > Cyanobacteriota > Cyanobacteriia > PCC-6307 > Cyanobiaceae > Prochlorococcus_A. The sequence goes on along the minus strand of QCLW01000001.1, from coordinate 7,292 downwards.
GATAAAAATTGATAAATTAAATTTAATTGATAATAATGATATTTTTATCCCAAGTCTTGAGTCAATTAAGCCCTTAGTAGATAGGTTCTCTCAAAAAAAATTAATAGATAGGATGAATTCCCCCTGTCCAAAATGGATAAGCATTAAAGATTTTAAAAATCTCTCTGATGAGGAAATTAATAATTGGAGCTTACCTTTAATGGCAAAATCAAATAAAGGTGGATATGACGGTAAAGGGAATAAAAAAATAAAGACTAAAGAAGATTTAAATTCTTTTTTAACCGAGAATGAATCTGATGATTGGTTAATTGAAGAATGGATTGATTATGAAAAAGAATTGGCTCTTGTGGGTTCAAGGGATCAAACTGGCAAGATAAGATTCTTTCCAATAGTTGAAACATTCCAATCAAACCATGTTTGTGATTGGGTTCTTGCACCTGCAGCAACTGAATATGATTTGAACTTATTTGCAATAAATATTTTCTCTTCAATAGTAAATGAATTAAATTATGTTGGAGTATTAGGTATTGAATTCTTCTATGGAGTTAATGGTCTTTTAATTAATGAAATAGCTCCTAGAACACATAACTCTGCTCATTTTTCTATTGAAGCTTGTTCTTCAAGTCAATTTGATCAATATGTTTGTATTTCTTCTGGAATTATGCCACCTGAAATTAAAATGAATTGTGAGGGAGCAATTATGATAAATCTTCTGGGATTAAAAAAGGATTTCCCAATTTCAATGGAAACAAGATTTCAAATGTTATCTGAAATTGAGGGTTCTAATATTCATTGTTATGGCAAATCTCGAGAAATTCTGGGAAGAAAAATGGCCCATATCACATTTTTATTAAATGGTAAAACGCATTCAGAAAGATATGATGAAACTCAAGTTTTATTAACTATGGTAAGAGACATTTGGCCATCTCCAAATGCATAAAAAAATAAGTTAGAGTTAAAATGCTGGATCTTTGGTTAAGTTCTTCTTTATGTGCTCTGATCTGACTCTCTTTCGACATGAGGAGACTGTCGTGAAGCGGTAGTAAACCGATCTTGTAATCGGAAACGAAAGCCCACTTTGAATCCTCTTCTGGTATTTCCAGGTCGATGCAGCAGAGAACTGACGGGGATCCGGTGTTACCTATCAAATCGCTTGTTATTACAGGCTTTTGGTAGGTATTTTATTTTTTAGGAATTAGCTTAGGTGTTTTTATACTTTATGAGTGTAAATAATTTGGTTGCAAAATACTTGACGATCAATTTCAAATGCATTTATAGTAATAGTACACATGTATTATTAAGTAATGACTTTAGGAGGAGCTAATGTTTGGACTAATTTTTCTTACGGTTATCGTAATGAGTCCCCAAGTGGTTGGTTGCTTAGCCCAGGCCGCAACAGATTAATTTTATTTACACGGAATAAAAAATCTCCAAGAAAAAGTATGAGAATTTTTGCTCATACATATTATGTAAATGATTTTGGTGAGCCAATGGCAATTAAATCATCAACTCAAATGTATTTGGATAATGCCTGGGATAAATGGCATGACCTTCAATTAGAAGGTTGGACTTTTGAAGAACTTGAATTACCTGAATCAGTATGACTAACTTAAATCCAATCAAAAAAAAACTATTAAAAGTGGATAGAAAGGTATCTGTCCAAGACCCATCAAAATTATTAGCAGAATTTTTTAATGGTGTTGTCATTGAACTTGATGAAGAATATAAATATGACTCATAAAGAATTGATAGATCAAGTTTCCGCAAATTTATTTAAACAAAGTGGAAAGTTAGAAAGTAGAAGATCTTGGTTGGCAATGAGAAATTATCTCGAACAATTAGATAGCGAACAACTTAAATCCATGCTTAAGGAATATGGATGATTTATAAACTTTATTTATGAATTATTTATTTGGTTTTTATTCTTTTCTTAATTCTTAGAAAACCGTAAGTTCCAAAACCAACCAAAAACATGTCCAAGTAAATATGCCAAGTAGGAAAAATCTGGTGTATTAATTCCATTAACTTTTTATTGCTACCTGCCAATAAGGATAATCTAAATTTGATTTTTCTCTAATTAATTGTAATTTTCTGGAATTGATCTTTACTACTATTCCATCAGTAGGATATTTCCTAAAAAGCTTCCCTTCTAGCCATTGTTTTCTAAATACTTTAACTTGGCTCGTAAAGTTGCATGAAATATCCTGAGGGATCGTGAAACCTAGCTTAGAAAGACTCTTTTTGGACTCATATTGGTTAAGTGTTGAATTAATTATTTGATATGCGCAAAAGCAGAGACTTTCAGGAAATCCTTCTTTAGCTCTGAGAAATCCAGAAGCGATTCTTTGGGAGATATTTGGGGTTTGGTTGGGTGCATATAGTTCCCCTCTAACTTGAAGAACTCCTCGAATAGGGAGATGATTGGGAATATCTTGAACTTTTATAATTTTACTTGTTACGTCTGAACCTTTTCTTGAAATTGCCTTCTCCAAGATTCCACTCCTATATTGCAAAGCAACAGCACAACCATCAATTTTAGGCTCAATTATTAATCTGGTACCTGTTAATAATCCTTTCAAAAATTCATCTATTGAATCCTTTTCTAATGAAGGTAAAACTAGTTTATTTTTCTTTTTAAAGTAATCACAATTAGGGTTTGTTCTTAATAAATTCTTTTCAAGTTGATCGAACTGCTTATCAGAAATTAAAGCATTACCATTTCTATAATTATCGTCATACCATTCAATTCGTTCTTCTAAATAAGTCTTCATTTTAATACGATTAATTAAGTTTTTGGCTAGGAATCCAACTTGGTTTATCTATAATCCATTTTTCCTTATCTTCATATTTAACAGTCCATAAAAGAAACGAAGAAATTTGTTTTAGAGATATGCCAAACACATATCTTGTTTTTGGGCTTATTGATATAAATCCAAGTAAAAATATTAATAAGATTAGTTTAAAAACACCCTTAATCATTTAAAAACTCAGTGTGATTTTTTAAAACTTTTTAATTAATGCAATTCTTATAACCTTCAATCTTCGCTAATTCATCAATGTTCAAACCTGTTTCTTCTAATAAGGTTGCTCCTATATCGTCTTTATTAAATTTAGTTAATGCTCCCTTAGTAGAGTGCTTAATGCATTGGTTTTTATATTTCGCTTCTTTGACAACAGGAGATAAATAATAACTGAATAAGACTATAAAAGCTCCGTAGGTTAAAACTTTTCTATGGTTTTTCCACCATTCATAAAATTTATTAGACACGATAAATTAAATTACTAACTTCTATTTTAAATCCACTGTCAACATAAAACTTTAATTATGAAAAGGCTGCTTAATTTATTATTTTTCATTTATGGATCTAATCCAAGAATAATATCTTGATTTTCTAATCCTTTGTTCTTTAGAGACTAATCTATCTGCAGTTTCTGAGGGTGATTCTCCTTTTTTTATTTTTGATGTAATAGATATACCAAAACCTTTTGCTTCAATTTTTGGTATGCCACCCTCTAAAAAAAATAGAAAAGACCAACCTTTATTCCAACCTAAATAGAAGGGATTTCTATACATTTTATTTTTTTTGACTTTCTACATAATCATATTTGCCATTTGGAGGACTTACTTGTATACACTATTACCAAATAAGAAGTTTAAGCTGTTTATTTCTGAAAATAATTTTTGTAATTAAATAATTCCTAAGAAGGACACTTGACGTTAATAAGTAGTACATTTATATTAATAGTACAAGCGTATTATCTAAATGTCACCAGGAGTCGCTAATGTTCGGACTTATTTTTATCGTAGCAGCCTTATTGACCCCCCAACTGGCTGGTTGTTTAACCAAAAAAGTGGTTTATTGATTTTTTTTGAAAGTTATAAGAAATCTGTATCTAATAACTTAAAAGTATATACTCACCTTTTCTATTCAAATGAATTAGGTGAACCAGCCCAGCTCAAAAATTCAAGACTTCATTCTATTGAGTGTGCTTATGAAACATGGAATGAATTAATTTCAGGAGGTTGGCAAATTGTTACTAATAAATTCCAGTAATCATGATTAAGTTAAATCCGTCAAAATGGGAATACATAAAAGAATCTATCCTAAAACGAAAACGTACAAAGATTTGTATTACTTGCAATCACTTTCGCTACAGCACTACAGAAACTTTTGCTACTGTCTTGATCTGTCCAAGATACGAAAAACTTATACCACAGGGTGATCATTTACTTAAAGGTTGTGAGTATTGGCAAAAAAATAGGACTATATTTTCTCGTTAAGCTGCGTAATTATTCTTCAATTATATTTTTCTAGGTAGAGATATTTAATTATGTAAACAAAGCATTATTTTATACAACTTCAAAAAATCTTTTCAAGTATTTTTATAATTATGATTCAATTTTACTTTTCAATATTTCTATTAGTTGTACTTACTTTTTTTGCACTTTTGTTGGATGCACCAGAATTGGCTTCATTAATTCAAACTTTTTAGGAAGCAATAAATTAGTTAAAAATAATTTTTCCAATCACCAATATCTTCTTTATTTAATATCAATAACTAAAAATTTGGATTTTTGATAAATAATAAAATCAGCATTTTTACTGATTTACTTTATGTATTAGTAAGTCCTAAGTTTAATTTGTTGAATAGGAGGGATCTAATGATTGATAGTCCACCAGAGGAGTTAAATTATAAAATTTAAATCTAAATAAAACTAATGCTAAGTATGGAATGTCTCTCTTATTTGAGATTCATTCCTTTGTAATTTTTTCAAAAAAAACTTTGAAAGTATGAATATTAAATCTTTAAAGAAAAATATATTATTCTTTCTAAGAAATGAGACTTTGCAAGGATTTCTGAGGAGTTCTTGAATTTTATTTACCTGAATCCAAAACCAGTTTTTCGTTCTTTCTTTTCTTCCCATTCATTTATGATTAGCTTTAATAAGCTTTTAACTTCTAAATTCGAAGCACAAGTATCTATTTGAAGGTTTATGCATATATTTTTTATTTCCTTATAGGCATTATCAATAGATATTGTTTTTTGATCTGGATTAGCCATAGAATTTTAAAAAGCGCCGTTACAGTTAAATCCACTGCAGTTAATAATCCTGATGATATTCATTATGAAATTATGGAATTTTTCATCATAAAAAAATGCCCAAGTCGTAAATATAGCAAAACAAGCAAAAGCAAAAGCAGCATATTGCAGCCAATGTATACCAAAGCTGTCTAATCCATTTTTATCGAAATCAGAATTACTCAAAAGATTTATTATTTATAATAAAAAATTTTTTTTTAAAAGGAGAGTTTTGTTTTGTTGAGCGAGAGATTTAATTTTCCATAAATATAAATATATTTATTTTTTAAATAAACCCAGGAATTATCCATCCAAAAATGCCGTAATTTATTATTAAAGCTAATAAACCAATCATAGCTAACCTTCCATTGGTTATTTCGGCATTTTCCCAATATTTACCCATAAAGTTTTTAATATTTTTTGATTTTTTGTCTATCAAATAATTTGGTTCTAAAGGTTCCTGTAACCTTTTAATTGTGTATAAAGAGAATTGTATTGTAATTGCAATGATTACAATTATAAAACTAGTAAGAGCATCCATTTTTATATTTCACCTGTAATAAATTAATCAGCCAAAGAGTAAACTAAATTTGTATTTTTTAAATAATTCCTTGTATCTGCTCTTTAGATAAAGTAAATCATAATTAGAATTATTAACAAATTTAACATATTTAAAGAAGTATGGATGAATTCTTACTTTTTTTTGATTTCTAATTATTAAGTGACTTAAAGGTAGGGTTTATATATCACCTTTATAGAAGGAGCGTCTCTAATAGGATTAAAAAATTTGGTTTATAATCACATAGCTCTAAATGAAGAGGCTATTGAAAAGATAATTTTTGTAAGAATATATTCAAAGAGTATTGATTAAAACTAAAAATCTTTAATAACTAATTAAAATTATTTTTGTTTAATTTCGGGAAGATAAAATTTAGACCCTATTGTATAGCCTATTGACATAAGAACAAAACCAATAAGTTGTGGTAAATGAGAATTTGCAATAATAATTTTTTCAATCATTTCTCGATCCATAAAAACGTATAATAGTAAATTTTTTATAATTCCGTAAACTTATCTTTTTTTTGATTCTTTAATCTCACCAGATTTTTTTAGTGAATTAAATAGTCTTTCATTTTCTGTTTTTAAATTTTCTAATGCAGATTTTGTGAATTGCTCTTTAGCCTCAAATTTTGGAGAACTTATAACTTTTTTATTAGGAAGTTTTTTCTTCGGTTCTGACTTCATATTTAATTGATTTTTTTAGATATTAGAAGATATTTTTTTTGTATTACGTATGATTTTTTACAGTTTTATGGTTAATAATATTTGTTTACAAAAATAAATTAATCTTTGTCTTTTTGGAGCCTTAACCAACCTGTATTCCATTCGGATTTTAGTTTCGCCCATGAAATTCTTTTAATATCTTTTTTATTTTTGGTAGGAAAAATATCAACCCATCTTTTTGTATTTTTACCACCATAAGTTTTAACTTGGAAATGCCTATTACCATTTATGGTCTTTGGTGCTGTCCAACAAAGAGTGGGAGGCCATTTCATGAAAATTATAAAAATTTATAAAAAAACTAAAGGTTGCTTTGCCCAGTTAAAACTAAGCCATAATAAGCAATCGTACCAATAATTAGTACTATACCTAGTATTCTAATAATCATATTTTAAATATTTTAATTTCAAATTATATTCAAGAATTAGTATTTAAAAAAAAATTCTTCAAATTTTTATATATTTGATTTTAAGATTTAAAAGTTTTAATTATTCCTTTTTTTATTTCTAACTATGGAATGGCAAGATTCTGGATGCCATTCATTCTGAATATTCCCAATGAAGTTATAAATAAATGAATCGGGACATCCAGTTTTTTTTTGAAGTTTTGAAAGCTCTTCTGTAATGGATTCATATACACTCGTTATTACTTCCAAATTTTCTTCTTGAGAGGGAGCCCATTTTTTATTCTCCATTGTTAGGGTTTTAATTATTTTCCACAATATCGTAATAGGTTATATCTTCATAATCAGCATCTGAACAACATATATCACCATATAATTCCTCTAATAAATCGTATGCATCTGAATACTTATCAAAACTTTGAGCAGTTAATTTGTCATTTTTTCCGTCAATTCTAATTATTTTGTAGACCATATTTAACTCAGATGCAAAAGTATTTTTCGTAAGAAGATGTTAAAAATAAATAAT